>NZ_FNTA01000002.1:300000-483132 GCF_900105055.1 Amycolatopsis lurida | reverse complement strand
AGCCACTGTGATCAGAAGAGTGCAAGGTCGCAAGTAGGATCTTGCATCCAGGTCAGCCAGCCGCAAGGCCGCGTGACGTGGCTTACGTGCGCAAGCGCGAGGTCGCTGACATCATCGAGCCGGAACACAGGCCGTCCCCGCGCGTTGGTGCCGTGCGGGGACGATCCGACCTCGGTTCCCCCAGAAGTCCCAGGTACTACGCGGGATGGTCTTGTCCAGGAGCAGCCGCGTCCAGCCCAACGCAACGGCGCGGTAACCCTGAGGTCGACCCCGTACCGGATCATCCAGGCCCGCCGCTCTTCGACGTCGTGTTCGGGCGGTGCAGCTGTCACACTGCACCCGACGCTGACCGCGCGTAGAGGTGATCGGGGCACCTCTCGCCGTGGACCAGCGCGTCACACGGTCCGGCGTAGATCCGGTCGGGGTGGGCGGTCGATGACCCGGCGCATCCGAGCGACGACATGAGTGATCTCGTCGTGCAGCTCGCCGGCGTCCGGGTGCAGGTGCAATGCGAGCAATCCGATCAGCCATCGGGCCGTGCCCGCGGTTGACTCGGTCGGCGGAAGCAGGTGCGGGTTGCACTCGTGTACCTCACGCGCCCAGGTAGAGATCGTGGACGCCAGAACCCAGCTGATTTCGCTGGCTCCCTTGTGGGAGGGCATCGGCCTGATCGCCGGGGCTGCGGTGACGTCGCTGCTGGCGGCCATCGTGTGCTGCCGGGACAGGGGGATTCCCCAGCTCGGCGACCAGGCCCCGTTCGTCGTCGGGTGAGACGAGTTCGCGGAGCGCACTGAGCAGCCCGGCGAGACATCCGCCGCACAGTAGCCCGCAGCCGGTGACGCGCCAGCTCGAGGCATGCCGAGGGGCCCGTCGCCGGTGTGGCCGACGGGCTCCTCGGGGCTCAGACGCGATGCAGGGTGTTGCGGCGGGGATGTCGGAGCGGATCCCGGTACTGAGGCGGGATGAATTCCGGTAACCCGTCGGCCGCCATCCGTACTTCCCAGTCACCGTGATGGATCAACCGGTGATGAAATCCGCAGAGCAGCACCAGATTCCGAAGATCCGTCGGCCCGCCGTCTGCCCAGTGATGAATGTGGTGAGCATGGCAATTCTTGGGTTTCCGATGACAGCCAGGGAACGCGCAACCCCCGTCGCGGATGTTCAACGCCCGGCGCTGGCCCGGTGTGACGAACCGTCTGAGTCGCCCCACATCGAGGGGTTCACCCGCGGCGCTCAGCACGACCGGCAGCATCAGGCAGTCACAGGCAGCGAGGCGGGCTTCCCTCGCGGTCATCGTGCCGACGAAATCCAGGCACGCGGTCCCGAGACCGGATTTGAGTTCCTCAAGCCCGATGGTGACGTTCACCAACGTCCGGTACCCGCTGGTACCGGGCTGGTCCGGGCAGGCGATCGCCAGGTCGAGGAGATCGACCCACGCGTCACCCATGCGCTCGCATTTCATCCGCAGGTCCGCCTGGCCGAACTCGTCGACGGGTCGTGGCTGGGCGTAGGCCTCGAGTGCGGCGGCGGTGCGGGCACCGGTCTCGTCATCGAGCAACCCGGTCAGCTTCCAGAACCCGTCCTTGCGGCGCTCCAGGGTGATCTCCCGGCGCGGCTCAGCAGGTTCCGGGTCTTTCGGCTCGTTCCCGTCGGGGTCCAGTAACGCCAAAAGGTTCGCTTCAGCGTCCGCCAACTGGCGAGGACCAGCGTCGCGAGCGAGGGTGGCGAGAATCTTCTCCGCGTTCGCCCGATCCTCCACTGAGGTGTCGGCCGGAAGTCTCTTCAAGATCTCCAGGATCTGATCGATCCGCTCATCCCCGACCAACCCCTCGGCCGCAACCGCAGCGGTCGTGGGCAGCGCGGCCGGAACCTCGGTGCCGTCCAACGCCCGGGACGGGTTTAACGCGATGGCCCGCTTCACCACCGCACCCGCCTCACCGACCGACAACCCCGCCACATCCGCGAACCATGCAGCCGTACGGCCATACCCGTACAAATCCTTGACACCCCGAGACTCGACCTCCGCCAAATACCGCCCCAAACCCGCGGTAGCCATCCGAATCACCCGCAAAGACTGCTGCACGCCATGAGCAAGCTCCAGCTTGCCAGCGCGCCACAACTCCTGCGGCAACTCGGGAAGGAAAGTCTCGGACACCCCTCCAGAATACCGCAATTCATCGAACACGTGTTCGTAATTTTAAGCAACCGCCAAAAAGAAACAGGAACCACTGAAGAGTGAATCAGGCCGTCGACCTGAATCACTCTGCGCAAGGCCCCCGAAAGGCAATTAGCCGACTAATTGCGGAGGATTCAGACCCCCTCGACAACTCGCGAGCGCCCCGGAAGCCGAAGTGCGGCCGCGACACCTCCAACGGCGACGAGACCGACGAACCCGAAGACGACAGCGAAAGCCAAGGCCGGCCGTGATTCGAGCCACGCCAGGATCGCGCCGGTCACGGCCACTCCGGTCACCGCACCCACCTGCCGGACCGTGTTGAACAGACCCGAGGCGCCGCCCGCGGCATCGGGTTCGACGGATGCCATCGCGATGGCGGACAGCGGTGACCATGCCATCGCGTTGGCAGCACCCAGAAACGCGGCGCCCACCGAGATCCACCAGGGATTCAGGCTCAACACCACCACCAACCCGATGAGCAGGATACTCGTAGCGAGCAGGCTCATGCCGAGTATCGCCGGGCGTCGCCCGCCCACCCGATCGACCCAACGGCCTGCCGGCGGGGACAACAGGATCGCGACGACCGCGTCCGGCGCGAGGACCATCGCGGCTTCCATCGGACCGAAACCGCGGATCTCTTGGACGTAAAGCATGGTGGGCAGTGCCATCGCGAGAACCGTCGCGCCGAGCGATGCCATCGCGAGACTCGCGGACAAATACCCGGACGAGCGATAAAGCCCCACAGGAGCAAGGGCATCCTCGCCCTGACCCCTTTCCCGAAACCAGAAAAAGACGAGCAGCACACCGGCGAGGGCGGTCGCAGGCACAGAAAGCGGGCTCCACGACAGGAGGGCCCACACCAGAAGACTCAGGCCCGCCGTACTCAACGCGGCTCCGAGCAGATCGAAGCGTGTGCTACTCCCCTGGCTTCCCGGAATCAGGCGGATGCCCAGGACGACGGCGACGGCGCAGAGCGGCACATTGACCCAGAAAATCCAGCGCCAGTCCAGGCTCGCTGTCAGCAACCCACCCAGAATGGGGCCGAGCAAGGTGGCCGCTGCCGCGACCGAACCCCAGATGCCGAAAGCGCGGCCCCGCTCGTCTTCGGCGAAGAGCCGTCGGATCAACGTGAGTGGTTGCGGTGCCATCGCGGCCGCCGCCAGGCCTTGCAGGATCCGGAACGCGATGAGCCAGCCCATCGACGGCGCGAGCCCGCACAGTGCCGAGGCGACGCCGAAGCCTCCCATGCCGAAAAGGTAGACCCGCTTGGGGTCGAACAGATCGCCGAGACGACCGGCGACCAGCAGCGGAACCGAAAACGCCAGCAGATAGCCCGCCGTCACCCAGAAGAGCGCGGCGACATCCCCGCCCAGATCGGCTTGGATGCTCGGGCTCGCCACCGCGACGATGGTCGTGTCGAGCAAGAGCACGAAGAACCCCGCGAGCAGCGCCGCGAGCCCACCCCATCTCGACGGCCCCATAGCGCACACCTTAACGACGATCGCGGTTTAGGGTCGTGCCATGACCGCACTTCCGCGCGGCGGTGCCCCCGCCGAGGCTTTGACCGAGGTCGAAGCGAGCATCGAGGACCGGTGGCGGTCGTTCCTCGCGGAATACGAGGTGACCGCCGGGACGAAAGAGGAAACCGACCTCGCCGAATCGGTCGTCGCCGACACTTCCGTGTTCGAATGGCGAGTCGTCGACGCCGCCTTCGACAGGTTGACCTGCATCGATTGCGGCAACGGGCTCGGCGCGGGTCCCGTCGGCTGTGAGAAATGCGACCAGGCCAACGGCTTCCGGTTCGCGGCCATCGAGACCGACAGGCCCGCCACACCGCCGGGCACCGAGCACGGGCTCCGCGTCGCCACCGCGGTCGCCCGCACCCGGCACCGCTACGGTGCGCGGGCCCGCTGTGGTTTCGAACTCGGCCTTCCGCTACTCCTCGAGGGCGAGCTGCCCGGTACGGCTCAAGCGCAGGCGTACCGGGCAACGATCAACAAGCTCACGGAAGAGGAATGCGAGCGTGTGACCTCGTTCGAAGAGGTCACCCGGCTCAGTAGTCGTCGCGTCCGGTGAACTGCTGCTCGAGCAGCTCCGCCGAACCCGCGACGAGTTCGAGCGGGTCGGTGAACTCGTTGATGTCGAGGTTCACCAACGGCAGGGAATGGCGCAGCACCAGGTGCTCTCCCATGACCACCAGTCCCCCGACGACGATCGTGTTGCCGATCTCGGTCAGCACGGACTCCAGGTCGACCTCGCTGACCCGCGCGAACGGTGTCGCGATCTGCACCCAGTCCTCACGGCGGTCGAAGACCTCCCGCGCGATGACCACGGTCTGGGCCCGCTCTTCGTAGTCGTCGTCACCATAGGACAACCGGATGCGAATTTCGTCCGTTTCGTCCTTCACCACCCGATATTCGTGCCGTACGAACGCGACCAGATCGGCCCATTCCGCCATGAATTCAATCTCCCTCGCAGTCGAAGATCGAGACTAGCGACAGCGGACGGCCTCGAACCGTGCCTCGTGCCGACATCACCCGGACGAAGCAGCATGCCCATGACTTCGCTCTGGGCCGGTGACAAGGTCCGCCTGTGCGGCAGTGGCGGAGACCCAGTCGGCCAAAGAGCGCGAGGGGGACGAGTCCTGCTCGCCATCGAAACCCTCGAAGACCGGGAACTCGTGGGTTCCGGCGCCGATCGACGGGCAGGCCGGTCACGACCACCAACGCCGCGGACGCCGCCCGGATTCTGCTCACCTCCATGTTCGGCGAGCGTCGATGCCACAAATGCGAAGTGCACATCTACGCGTCCAACGAGGCGTCGATCGCACCGCATCGGCGACTCGGGCCCCAGGTCGAAGGGCGGCTACGGGAGCACGAGTTCTTCGCCGCGCGGGATCCCTTCACCGTGCAGTGAAGGGATCCCGCCCGGTAGGTCAGCCGCCTTCCGGCAGCCCCGCTCGCGCTTCCTGCGAGGTCAACGGCCGAAGCGACAGCGTGTACTCGTACGTGCTGTCCGGTTGGACCTGACTGCGTTCCCGCACCGGGTTCGGCGTGTCACCGACCCCGGTCACCGCGTGGCTCGCGTGCAGCGTGAACCAGCCCTTGTTGCGCTGCAACTGGAACGGATACGCCGCCCGGTCGAGATCGTCGAACGGTGTCACGCTGACGTCGTTCGCGCCGCCGACCAGCAGGCCACCGGTCCGGCCGTCGGTGAGCAGCGCCCACCGGCTGTCGGTGTGGTTGCCGTGGTCCTGTGGCCGGTGGTACTCGACGTACTGCTGGTCCACCGTGCTCGACTGCACGCCGATCGGCGTGCCGTCCTTGCGGTCGACGTAGCTCTCGGCTTTTCGCCCATACCAGGTGAACCGGTCGTATCGGTCCGGTACCGCGAGCGAGACTCCGATCCGGGGCAGATACGGCAGTGTGCGCACGCTCCCTTGCGGCACCACCCGGTTGCCGAGGCTCAAGGTCCCGGTCCGGTCGACGGCGTAGGTCATCGTCTGGTCGAACCACGCCCCCGCGACGTCGGGCGCCGCGACCCGGCTGTCGACGATCACCCGCACGCCACGCGAGCCGTCCTTCTCGACCCGCACCCCGGTGACCGTGGTCTTCAAGCGATCCAGACCGGCCTTACGCCAGTCCTCGCCCTCGGCCCTGCCCCAGGCGAAGGTCTCGTTGCTGATGGGCGCCCGCCACGCGTCGAGCTTCGGCCCGGCGGTCAGCAGTTCCTTGCCCTGGTGCCGGATGGACGCCAGCGCGCCGGTGGCCTTGTCCACCTTGTACGTGACACCCGCCGCCGACGCCGTCACCGAACCCGCGTCCTCGACGACCCCGACGGACTTCCCGTCGAGCGGACTCCGGTCCAGCCCGGGAATCCGCTTTCCGCCCAAGGAGAACTGGTCGTGTGCCAGCACGTGCCCTCGCGCGAGCATCGGCTCGCCCTGGGTCGTCACCGCCTCGACGGTGAGGAACCGCTCACGGTCCGAGGGATTCGGCGGCACGGGCACGGCGATCCGCCCGGTCGTCCCGGCGGCGACCCGCAACGGCTGCTCGCCCCGGGCGACGATCCGGGAGCCTTCCTGGATCCGCCACCGCAGGTTCAGCTCGTCGGTGCCCTTGAACTGACGCTCGTTGGCCACCGACAACGAACCACCCGAGTAAGCGAACCGGAGCGGCTGATGCGCCCACGCCATCTGCGCGGTCTCCGGCTGCGCCGAACGATCCGAGTCGATCAGACCGTCCACACCGGACAGACTGGAGCCGTAGGACAGGTGGCTTCCCCGGTCCGCGACGCTGTCGAAGTCCAGCGCCAGGACGGCACCGCCCGCCGGGGTGGAGCCGGACAGTTCCGCCGCGGACAGCGGCTTGTCGTAGATGCGGACGTCGTCGACGGCGCCGCGACCCATCCAGCCGATACTCGACGGGTCGTTCCACGACGTCTCGAAGTCACGGCCGATGTTGACCTCCGCCGAAGACGAGTCGATCGCGCCGGTGAACGGTTTGCTCCCGATCTCCTTGCCGTCGAGATAGAGCCGCAAGGCGGTTCCGTCGTAGGTGCCGCTCACCCGGTGCCAGTTGCCGTAGAAATCGGCGGGCACCTTCGCCTGCACCGCCTGCCACGTTCCACTGTGGATGAAGAACTCCAGGGTGTCCTGCGTCTTCATCTTGAGCGCGTACTGGTGGTCGCCCTTGCCGAGGATGCGGAAATCGCCGGTCCACTTCCCAGGCTTCACCCAGGCGTCGAGGGTCAGCGCCTTCCCGGTGATGTCGAGCTTCCGGTCGCGGTAGACCTCGACGAAATCGTCCAGGCCTGACAGGGCCAGCGCCTTGCCGCGATGGCCGTCGACCAGCTCCGGCTTCCCGCTGAGGTGCGCCGAGATGTCGTTGCCCGACGAATCGGGCGTGATCCGGATCCGCTGCCGGATGTTCTGCTCCGCCCAGTCCCAGATGAACCCGCCCTGGGTCTGCGGATTCGCCCGGATCGTGTCCCAGAACTCCCGGAAGTTGCCGAGGCTGTTGCCCATGGCGTGGGCGTACTCGCCGAAGATCAGCGGCTTGGTGGTGTTCTTCGCCTGCTCGGCGAACTTCTCCGGAGACGGATACCGCGGACCCCACACGTCCGCGAACGGCGCGTCCCCGTCCGGGCTGTTCGACTGGTGGTAGATCGGCCGGGTCGGTTCGTTCGCGTCCAGCCATTCCGCCAACGCGAAGTGATGCGCGCCGAGGCCCGCCTCGTTGCCGGTGTCCCACAGGAACACGCTCGGGTGGTTCTTGTCCCGTTCGACCATGCCGATCATGCGGTCGAAGAACGCGTCACGCCACGCCGGGTCGTTCGCCTGGCAGTACTGAGCGCAGTTCTCGTGGTTGTGGGTCTCGATGTCGATCTCGTCGTCGATCCACAGCCCGTGCCGGTCGGCCAGTTCGTAGAAATAGGGATCCGACGGGTAGTGCGAGGTGCGGACCGCGTTGACGTTGAGCTGCTTCATCAGCGCGACGTCGCGTTCCTGCGCGCGCCGGGGCACGTGCCTGCCGTGGTCGGGGTCGGTCTCCGCCCGGTTGACGCCCTTGAAGAGCACCCGTTTCCCGTTGACCAGCAGCTGTTTGTCGCGGATCTCGATCTCGCGGAACCCGACCGTCTCGCTGGTGATGTGCGTGACGCGGCCGTCGGGAGCGGTCAGTGTGAGGACGGCCGTGTACAGGTTCGGTGTCTCGTCGGTCCACTTCGCCGGATTGCGGACGGGCAGGTTCAGCGTGGTCTTGCCACCCGCATCCACCTCCCCGCTCGCGGTCCCGGCCTCCTTGCCTGCGGCGTCGCGCAGGCTCAGCCCGACTCGGTGCCGGCCCGTGGTGCCACCGGGTTTGGTGGCGACCTCGACCGTGGCCTTGAGGGTGGCGTCGGTGTAGGTCGCGTCGAGGTCGGTCGTCAGCCCGACGTCCTGGATGAACGTGCCCGGCGTCGAATGCAGGGTCACCGAGCGGAAGATGCCCGAGTACCGCCACTGGTCGACGTCCTCCAGATAGGCGCCCGCGCTCCAGCGGTGCACCTGCACGGCGATCCGGTTCGGGCCCGGGCGCAGCGCGGAGGAGATGTCGAACTCCGCCGGTGTGTAGCCGCCCTGGTCGTAGCCGATGTACTTCCCGTTGACCCAGACGAAGTACGCCGACGTGACACCCTCGAAGCGCAGGAAGGTCAAGCGTTCCGTCCAGTCCGCGGGCAGGGTGAAGTCACGGACGTAGGCGCCGGTCGGGTTGACGTCACGCGGGACGCGCGGCGGGTCGTCGGGCTGGATCTCGGTGGCGATGTTGCGGAAGATCGGGTGGTCCAGACCGTCCGTCTGCCAGGTGTGCGGGACGGAGACCTCGCGCCAGCGCGACGCGTCGTAGCCGTCCTCATGGAATCCCGCCGGTACCTGTGACGGGTTGTCCGCCATCGCGATCCGCCACTTGCCGTCGAGCGACTGGGTGTAGGGACTGCGTTCATCTCGGCGGGCCGCGGCCGAGACGTCGGCGTAGGGGCGAAGGAATGCGTGCGGTGGCTCCTGGCCTTCGGCGACTTTGCGTGGATCGTCGAGATAGGACTGGACGTCGGCGACGGCCGGAGTGACGGCCGCGACGAGGGTCCCGGCGAGCATCGCCAGGACCAGGACGATGGGGCGTGTTCGCAGCACTGCGTTCAACCTCCCAGAGAGTTCAGCTGAGCCGGAAGCTGACCCGTTGACGATCCCGCACCGCGGTACCGGGACGGAAGACCAAGATCCTTCCCTTGTCGTGGGCCAAATAGGTGGCAGGTTCACCCGGGAGGCGGAACGACACCGCCAGCCGGTCGGAAAGGCCCGGCACCTGGGTGAAACTCGCCGCCCGGCCGTACGCGTCGCTCTCCTCGTACGGATCGATCCGCACGGTCGTCGCGTCCACGACCCGGACGTACCGGTCCGGGAAGTTCACCGACTGCAGGGCGACGGTGCCCGCGCCACGGAACCCCGCGACGATGCGGAACTGCGAATCGGCGAGCTCGCGGACGTTGCCGTCGGCGGTCAGCCGGTACTCGTAGTGCCGCACGTACAACGCCGGATCGTCCAACGGGGACAGTCGCACGCAAGGCCCGCCCTTGCCCACCGGCACACCGAAACTCGGTGTCCCGTCGTCGTTCCAGTACAACCGTTGCACCCGCGTGTGCCGGTTCGGGTCGTACAGCGGATCGCCGGTGATGTCGCGGTAGTCGCGGGCGTGGTACACGAGCACGTCCGAGCCGTCCTCGGCGACGGTGAACGAGTTGTGCCCCGGCCCGTACTGCCGGGTGGCCTCGTTCGTGGTGAACACCGGCTGCGGTGACTTCGTCCACGAACGCGGGTCGAGCAGGTCCGACCGTTCGTCCGCGGTCAGCAAGCCCATGCAGTACCGGGCGTCGGTGGCGCTCGCCGAGTAGGTCATGAACACCCGCCCGTTGCGGATGAGCACCGCCGGCCCCTCGTTGACCTTGAAGCCCTGGATCTCCCAAGGCAGGGTCGGCACCGCGAGCCGGACGGGATCGCCCTTGAGCGCCAGCGGCGAGGCCATCTCGGCGAGGTACAGGTTGCTGTTGGTCGCGATCCCGGGTTCGCTCTGCGCCCAGGCGAAGTAGCGCTTGCCGCGATGCTCGAACGTCGTCGAATCGAGGGTGAAGGTGTCCCACTTGGTCACCATCTGCCCGCGCAGCACCCAGGTACCCGCGCGCGGATCGTCCGCAGTGGACTCCAGTACGTAGGTCCGGATGCGGAACACGTCGTCGGAGTCACCCGCGGCGAAGTAGACGTACCAGCGCCCGTCGATCCGGTGCAGTTCCGGCGCCCAGATGTGGCCGCCCATCTTGCCCGACGACGGACGCCGCCAGATCGTCGTCTCCCTGGCGGTGGCCAGGCCGTCGATCGTGGCGGCGCCGCGCACGACGATGCGGTCGTATTCGGGTACCGAACCGGTCAGGTAGTACATCCCGTTCACCGGCCGGGTGACGAACGGGTCGGCCCGCTGTTCGACCAGCGGATTCCGGGTGGTCAGCGACGCGGGAGCGGCCTCGGCGGCTTGGGCCTTACCCGGCGCCAGGCTGCCGACGGCGGTGACGGCCAGGAGCCCGCCTCCGGCTCTGAACAGGTCACGACGGTCGATGGTCATGGTCATCCCCTCACTCGGGCCGGGAACCGCAGGAAGGTCACGGAGTTCGACGGGAAGGTGTAGGTGAAGGTGTTCGACACGCCGGAGAACCGCGATTCACGGGGCGCGATCGGCGTGCTGAAAGCCGTGTTGACGTCGTCCGGCGAGCCCTGGAGCGTCGTCACGCGGGCGGTGGAACCCGGCTGGACACGGGTGCCGAGATCGACGCGGGTCCGGGCGGCCGAGGCCTGGGCGTTGACGACCTTGACCACGAGTTCGCCGGTCTTGACGTCGCGGGTGACGACCTGGCGGAACGGCTCGGCGACCTTGTCGTCGGTGAACGAGCCCCACTTCTGCCCGTCGAGGAACAACGTCACCTGACGGCCACGGACCTCGACCCGCAGGTCGTACTGCCTGCCGGTCTCGATCTTGGTGTCGTTCTGGAGCAGGGTCGATTTACCCCCGCCTTCGGTCTTCTCGACGGCCGAGACGGTGTTGTTCCAGCCGCCGAGGTTCCACCAGTAGTTGTTGCCGGTGTCTTTGACGCCGAACGCGACCAGGAAGCCTTCCCTGCCGCCGGTCTTGGTCGCCTTCACCGAGAAGTCGTAATTGCTCCAAGCCGGATCCCCCGCGGTCACCAGAGTGTTCTCGGCGGCTTGGTCGGACTGGACGTAGGCCCCGTTCGACACGGCCCAGGAGCCCCGTCCGGCCACCTTCGACCAGCGCGAGTCGTCACCGGAGAAGTCGTCCGAGAACAGCTGCGCCCCGCCGGCCGACGTGACCTTGACGTCGTCGTAGGCCGCGCTCGTCGCCCAGGTGGACAGTCCGATCGCGCCCGAGATCGGCGCGACCGTGGCGGGCGTGGCCGACGCCTTGCTCGGGACGACGTGGTCACCCACGTTGGTCATGAACAGCTTCTGCGTCTCGTAACTGGCCGAAGCCCACGAACGCTGGTTGTCGAACCAGATCATGTCCGGTTTCCACTGCACGTAGTCGGTGTTCACCAGCAGCGGCGCGTACGACGCGAGCTTGACGACGTCGGCGTTCCGCTCCAGCCCGGTCATGTACGCGGCTTCGGCCAGCGCGTTGCCGAACTTGTTTTCCAGCGACGCGTACTCGCCGAGGAACACCTTCGGGCCGTTGCGGTCGTAGGTGTCGTACCGCTGGTTGTTCTGCAGGAACCACTGCGGACTGTTGTAGTAGTGCTCGTCGACCATCGAGACCTTCGCGTTCCGGTTCAGGTCCCACAGCCGGTCGAACGTCGTGCCGGTGTCGTCCGGTCCCGAGTTGCTGATCACCGTGATCCCCGGGTACTTCGCCGCGATCGCCTTGCGGAATTCGGTGAAGCGGGCGAAGAACTCGTCGGGCAGGTTCTCCTCGTTGCCGACGCCGACATGCGTCAGGTTGAACGGCGCCGGATGCCCCATCTCGGCCCGCTTCTTGCCCCAGGTCGAGGTGACCGGGCCGTTCGCGAACTCGATCAGATCGAGGGTGTCCTGGATGTGCCGCCGCAGCAGCGCCGGGTCGTCGGTCGCCTTGTTCTGCCCGCAGCCGGTGACCAGCGCCGGCACCACGGGCAGCGGCATCGCGCCGATGTCCTCGGAGAACTGGAAGTACTCGTAGTAGCCGATGCCGTAGGACTGGTTGTAGCCCCAGAAATTCGCGTTCGTGGCCCGCTGCTCGACCGGGCCGATGGTGTCCTTCCATTGGTACGAACGCTTCCGCTCCCAGTTCGGCGCCTCGTAACCCTGGTGGCTGCCGGTGTTGACCAGGCAGCCGCCGGGGAACCGCACGAAACCGGGTTTGAGCGCGGCGATCTTCTCGGCGAGGTCGGCCCGCATGCCGTTGGGCCGGTTCTTGTAGGTGTCGCGCGGGAACAGCGACACCATGTCCAGCCGCAACGTGCCACCGCCGGACGCGGTCAGCGCGAGCCTGCCCAGGGCACTCGACTCCCGCGCGCGGAAGGCGCCGGTGTACTTCACCCAGCCGTCGCCGCGGACCTGCACCCGCAGCGGATCGGCGAGCGCCTTGCCCGCCGGATCGGTGACGGCGGCGGTGAGCGGGGTGCCCGCCGCGCGATCTGTACGCGCGAAGACCGAGAAGTCGTACTGCTTACCCTTCTCGACCCGGATGCCCGAGTTGTAGCCGGAGTTCGCGACGCCGTACTCACCGCCGACGAGGTCGAGCTTGAGATAGCGGCGGTTCCGTTCGTTGAGCCGCCGGTCGTCGTCGGCCACCGTCGCCGTGCCGATGCCCCCGTTGAGCGACGTGGGTGCCCACGACGTCAACGGCGTGTACGACGCGTTGTCGGCCTTGTCGTACTCGAAGGAGCGGTTCTGCACGAGTTCCGCGTACAACCCGCCGTCCGCGGCGCGGTTGATGTCCTCGAAGAAGACGCCGTACATCGAACGGTCGATCGCGGCACCGCGTCCCGCCGCGTCCACGGCGAGGCTGTAGTCGGTCGTCGGTGTCTGGCCCGAAGCGGTCTGAACGGGCACGAGGACACCGGCGGCGATGGTCAGGGACAGCACACTGATCCGGGTTGACCTGCTGCGCACAGCACTTCCTTTCGCGACGTTGCGAGTCATGAGTGGCGATTCGGGTCAGCACCCCTCTCGCGCAGGGCTGACCCGGTGCGAAGTGTCCACAAGGGACACTTCGCACCGATTGCGCGCCCGATTGATGTTATAAAGTCCGGTTCTCGCGCGGGTCGTGAGTGATAAAGAGGGTTAGAACGACCATTGACACTCACGACCCTCAAGCAAAGCGCCCAAATCGGGCACGCAAGGCGGTCTTGGTGTCCCTTGTGGACAGTGAGGCCGCCGATCAGCCCGACAGGCCGGTCTCCGGCACGCGGCACGCGACATTTGACCTTCCCTCGGATCGCTACTCACGACCGTCAGGCGGCGGTGCGAGCCCGCCGTTTCGTCCAGATGTCGTAGGCGACGGCAGCGAGCAGCACGAAACCCTTGACCAGGTTCACGCTCTCGGTCGGCGCGCCGATGAGGGACATCCCGTTGTTGATCACGCCCATGATGAGGCCGCCGGTGATCGCGCCGACGACCTTGCCGACCCCGCCCTGGACCGCGGCGCCACCGATGAACGCCGCGGCGATCGCGTCGAGTTCGAACATGTTGCCCGCGGTCGGCCCGGCCTGGTTGAGCCGTCCGGCCACGATGATCCCCGCCAGGGCCGACAGCACGCCCATGTTGACGAAGATCCAGAACGTCACGGACTTGACCTTCACCCCGGACAACGTCGCGGCCTGGAGGTTCCCGCCGATGGCGTAGATGTGGCGGCCGAACACCGCCCGCGTCGTCACCAGCGAGTAGCCGATCACCAGCACGGACAGCAGGATCAGCACCCACGGCAGGTTCTTGTACCGCGCCAGCTGCACCACCACGAACAGCACCACGGCGGCCGCCGCGACGATCTTCAACAGGAACATCGGCAGCGGGTCCACCTCCTGCAGGTAGTTCAGCCGCGCCGTCCGCTTGCGCCACCGTGAGACGACCGCGCCCGCGATGGCCAGCGCGCCCACCAGGAGGCTGACGACGTCGGCACCGCCGAGCGGGCCGAGCCCGATGTTGCCGAGGTAGCCGCCGGTGAACCCGTTCGCCAGCGTCCGCACCTCGTCCGGGAACGGGCCGATGCCCTGGTTCCCGAGCACGGTGAGGGTCAGCGCGCGGAAGATCAGCATCCCCGCCAGCGTCACGATGAACGCGGGGATGCCGAAGTAGGCGACCCAATACCCTTGCCATGCCCCGATCACCGCGCCGACGGCCAGCGTGATGAGCAGCGCGATCGGCCACGCCATGCCCATGTTCACCATCAGCACGGCCGAGATCGCGCCGGTCAGCGCCACCACGGAACCCACCGACAGGTCGATGTGCCCGGCGATGATGATCAGGATCATGCCGATCGCGAGGATCAGCACGTACGAGTTCTGCACGATCAGGTTCGAGATGTTCTGCGGTTCCAGCAGCGCGCCGCCGGTGAGGAACGAGAACAACACGACGATCAGCGCGAACGCGACGTAGATGCCGCTCTCGCGCGGGTTGAACGAGATCCGGCGCGGCGCCCTGGCCTGCCCGGCTCCCTGCTGGTCACCGACACCGGTGACGGTGTCGGCGGAGGCGGTGCTCATGTCTTACTCCTGTTCCCTGGTCATCGCCCGCATGAGGACCTCTTGGGTGGCCTCGGCCCGGCCGACCTCACCGGTGATCCGGCCCGCCGACAACGTGTAGATCCGATCGCACAGACCGAGCAGCTCCGGCAGCTCGGACGAGATGACCAGGACGGCCTTCCCCTCGTCGGCGAGCCGGTTGACGATCGTGTAGATCTCGTACTTCGCGCCGACGTCGATGCCGCGGGTGGGCTCGTCGAGGATCAGCACGTCCGGATCGGTGAGGATCCATTTGGACAGCACGACCTTCTGCTGGTTGCCGCCGGAGAGCGTGCCGGTCACGCTGCGCACGTCCGGTGCCTTGATGTTCATGCTCTTGCGGAATTCCTCCGCGACACGATGTTCTTCGTTCTCGTCCACCCAGCCGCGCCGGGCGAGTTTGCCCAGCGCCGCGCCGGAGATGTTGCGCTGGATGTCCTCGATGAGGTTGAGCCCGTAGCGTTTACGGTCCTCGGTGGCGTACGCGATCCCGTTGGCGACGGCGTCGCCGACCGTGCGCACCTCGATCTCCTTGCCGTCCTTGATCAGGCGACCGGAGATGTCCTTGCCGTACGAGCGGCCGAAGACGCTCATCGCGAGCTCGGTCCGGCCGGCGCCCATCAGCCCCGCGAGACCGACGATCTCGCCGCGCCGCAACGTCAGGCTCGCGCCGTCCACGACCACCCGGCCGTGCTGCGTCGGGCTGTGCACGGTCCAGTCCTCGATCCGGAGGACCTCGTCACCGATCCGCGGTTCCCTCGGCGGGAACCGGTTCTCCAGCTTCCGGCCGACCATCCCGGCGATGATCCGGTCCTCGGTCACCGTGCTCGCGTCGAGCGTCTCGATCGTCCTGCCGTCCCGCAGGATGGTGATCGAATCGGCGATGGCGGCGATCTCGTTGAGCTTGTGCGAGATCAGGACGCAGGTCACGCCGTCGTCGCGGAGGCCGCGCAGCAGTTCGAGCAGATGCGCCGAGTCGTCGTCGTTCAGCGCCGCGGTCGGCTCGTCCAGGATCAGCAGTTTGACCTCTTTGGACAGTGCCTTGGCGATCTCCACCAGCTGCTGTTTGCCCACACCGATGTCGAGTACCGGTGTCACCGGGTTCTCCCGCAGGCCGACGCGCCGCAGCAGCTCGCCTGCCTCGGAGTTGGTCCGGTTCCAGTCGATCAGCCCGCCGCGCGCTTTCTCGTTGCCGAGGAAGATGTTCTCCGCGATGGACAGCTGCTGGCACAGCGCGAGTTCCTGGTGGATGATCACGATGCCGCGGCGTTCGCTGTCACGGATCGCGGAGAACGCGCACGGCTCGCCGTCGAAGACGATCTCGCCGTCGTACGAGCCATGCGCGTAGACGCCCGAGAGCACCTTCATCAGCGTGGACTTGCCCGCGCCGTTCTCGCCGCAGATCGCGTGGATCTCTCCCCGGCGCACCGACAGGTTGACGTCCTGCAGCGCCTTGACGCCGGGGAAGGTCTTGGTGATCCCCCGCATCCGAAGGATTTCGTCGGTCACGTCGCTACCTCAGCTGTTCCGCTTTGTAGTAGCCCGAGTCGATGAGTTCCTTCTGGTAGTTCCCCTTGTTGAGGATCACCGACTCCAGCAGGAACGCCGGGACGACCTTCTGGCCGTTGTTGTAGTCGGTCGTGTTGTTGGTCTCGGCCTTGCCGCCCTTGAGCACCGCGTCGGCCATCTTGACCGTGGTCTCGGCGAGTTTGCGGGTGTCCTTGAAGATCGTCGAGTACTGCTCGCCCGCGATGATCGACTTCACCGACGCGACCTCGGCGTCCTGGCCCGTGACCACGGGGTACGGCTGGCCCGGGGTGCCGTAGCCGTTGCTCTTCAGCGCCGAGAGGATCCCGATGGAAAGCCCGTCGTACGGCGAGAGCACGCCCTGCACCTTGTCTCCGGAGCTGTAGGTCTTGGTCAGCAGGTCTTCCATCCGCCGCTGCGCGGTCGCCGCCTGCCAGCGCAGGATCGCCGCGACGTTGAACGCGGTCTGGCCGCTCTTGACGACCAGCGTCCCGTTGTCCAGATACGGCTTCAGCACCGACATGGCGCCGTTGAAGAAGAACGTCGCGTTGTTGTCGTCCGGTGAACCGGCGAAGAGTTCGACGTTGAACGGTCCCTTGCCCTCACCGGGCGAACCGTCCTCCTTGAGCACCTTGAGCCCGGTGAGCAGCGACGTCGCCTGCTGCACGCCGACCTTGAAGTTGTCAAAGGTCGCGTAGTAGTCGACGTTCGGGGTGTTGCGGATCAGCCGGTCGTAGGCGATGACCGGGATCTTCTTGTCCGCGGCCTCCTGCAGCTGGGTGGTGATCGCGGTGCCGTCGATCGAGGCGATCACGAGCAGCTTCGCGCCCTTGGTGATCTGGTTCTCGATCTGGTTCACCTGGGTGGGGATGTCGTCCTCGGCGTACTGCAGGTCGACCTGGTAGCCCAGCTTCTCCAGCGCCGCCTTGATGTTGTCACCGTCGTGGATCCAGCGCTCCGACGATTTGGTCGGCATGGTGACGCCGACCAGGCCGCCCGCGGCACCGCTCGCGGCCGCCTGCTGATCGACGGTCTTCTCACTCGAACCGCAGGCCGTGAGCGCGGCACCGAGGCCGACCGCCACGGCCAGTGTGGCCAGTTTCGTGAACTTCATTGTTCCTTCTCTCCGGTGGGGACCGATCAGAATCCTTGTGCGAGCCGGTAGTAGGCCTGGTTCCAGCGCATCCGGTCGGCGATCGAGGCAGGGGTCGTGGTCTGATCGATCACCAGCAGTTCGACGGCGAGCATGGTGGCGAAATCCCGGATCGTTTCGGCGCCGACGGCCTGCGTGAGCACCGTGTGGTGCGGCCCGCCCGCGGTGATCCAGGCTTCGGCGGACGTCGCCAACGACGGCGCCGGCTTCCACACCGCGCGCGCCACCGGCAGATTCGGCAGCGGCTCGTCCGGCGCGACGACCTCGACCTCGTTGGCCACCAGGCGGAACCGGTCGCCGAGATCGGCCAGGCCGATCACCACGGCGTCACCGGCGGCGGCGTCGAACACCAACCGGACGGGATCCTCGCGGCCACCGATCCCGAGCGGGTGGATCTCGCACGAAGGCTTGGCCGCGGCGATGCTCGGGCAGACTTCGAGCATGTGCGCGCCGAGGATCTTCGGTTCGCCCGGACCGAAGTGGTAGGTGTAGTCCTCCATGAAGGACGTTCCGCGCTCGGAGTCGCGGCCCATCGCCTTCACCGCGGTCAGCAGCGCGGACGTCTTCCAGTCGCCCTCGCCGCCGAAGCCGTAGCCGTCGGCCATCAGCCGCTGCACCGCGAGCCCCGGGAGTTGCCGCAGGCCGCCGAGATCCTCGAAGTTCGTGGTGAACGCGCCGAAACCGCCGTCGGTCAGGAACGTGCGAAGACCCTTCTCGATCCGGGCGGCGTACCGCAGCGACTCGTGCCGCTCCCCCGTCTCGGTCAGCTCCGGCGCAAGCGCGTACGTCTCGGCGTATTCCTCGACGAGCGTGTCGACCTCGGTGTCGGGCACCGCGTCGACCAGCGCGACCAGTTCGTTGACGCCGTAGGTGTTCACCGAGACGCCGAACTTCAGTTCCGCCTCGACCTTGTCCCCGTCGGTGACCGCGACGTCGCGCATGTTGTCACCGAACCGCGCGAGTTTGAGCGAGCCGATCGTCTGGCGGCCGACCGCGGCGCGGACCCACGCGTCGATCCGGTCGGCGACCGACGGATCCGCCGCGTGCCCGGCGATGGTCTTGCGCGGCACCCCGAGCCGGGTCTGGATGTAGCCGAACTCGCGGTCGCCGTGCGCGGCCTGGTTCAGGTTCATGAAGTCCATGTCGATGGACTGCCACGGCAACGCCTCGTTGAGCTGCGTGTGCAGATGCAGCAAGGGTTTCCGCAGCGCGTCCAGGCCGGAGATCCACATCTTCGCCGGCGAGAACGTGTGCATCCACGCGATCACTCCGACACAGGCGTCGTCCGCGTTCGCCTCGAGCATCACGCGACGGATCGCCGACGGCTCGGTCAGCACCGGCTTCGCGACGATCCCGGCCGAGATCCGGCCGGTGTCGGCCAGCATCCGCTGGATCTGCAACGACTGGCCCGCGACCTGTTCGAGGGTCTCCTCGCCGTATAGCGCCTGGCTCCCGGTGAGGAACCAGACCTCGGTCTTCCGCTGTGTGCTCACTTCTCTCCCTGCTGGCCGTAGACGTTCTGGTAGCGCGCGTAGAGCCGGTCCACGTCCCGTTCGGACAGTGGCTCCGGCGTTCCCAGCGCGGAAGCGATGTGGACGGTCTTCGCGACGTCCTCGACCATCACCGCGGCCTTGACCGCGTCCCGTGCGGTGCGGCCGACGGTGAACGGGCCGTGGTTGCGCATCAGCACCGCGGGCGAGCGGCTGGACCGCAGCGTCTCGACGATGCCGCGGCCGATCGAGTCGTCACCGATCAGCGCGAACGGCCCCGCCGGGATCTCCCCGCCGAACTCGTCCGCGATCATCGTGAGCACGCACGGGATCGGCTCCCCGCGCGCCGCCCACGCGGTGGCATAGGTCGAATGCGTGTGAACGACCCCGCCGACCTCCGGCATGTGCCGGTAGACGTAGGCGTGCGCGGCCGTGTCCGAAGACGGCGCCAGGTCACCGTGGACGACTTCGCCGTACAGGTCGGTGACGACCATGGTTTCGGCGGTCAGCTCGCCGTAGGACACCCCGGACGGTTTGATCACCATCAGGTCGTGCCCGGGCACACGCGCCGACACGTTGCCCGCGGTCCAGATGACCAGTTCGTAGCGGGTCAGCTCGCTGTGCAGCCGCGCGACGGTCTCCCGCAGTTCTTCGAAGGTGTCCGTGATCTCCACGGCGAGGCTCATCGGTGCTGTCCTTTCCTGGCGGCGCGGCGGCGGGCGGCGAGCCGGTGCATGACGTCGTTGACACCGCGGCCGAAGTAGTCGTGCAGCGCGGCGTACTCGGCGTAGAGGTCGTCGTAGGCCTTCACGTTTTCGGCGATCGGGCGGTGGACCGCGCGGCGTACCGAGCCCATCGCGAGCGCCGCGACCGGGACGTCCGGATGCGCTCCGGCGGCGACGGCGGCGTGGATCGCCGAGCCCAGCGCGGGGCTCTGCGCGGAGCCCGCCACCGAGAGCGGCAGGTTCGTCACGTCGGCGTAGATCTGCATCAGCAGCCGGTTCTTGACCAGGCCACCGGCGACGATCAGTTCGGTGACCGGCACCCCGGCACGCTCGAAGGTCTCGATGATCGTCCTGGTGCCGAAAGCGGTCGCTTCCAGCAGCGCGCGATAAGTGTCCTCGGCGCGGGTCGCGAGCGTCTGCCCGACGACGACGCCGGACAGTTCGTGGTCGACCAGCACCGACCGGTTTCCGCTGTGCCAGTCGAGCGCGACGAGACCGTGCTCGCCGATCTCCTGCACCGAGGCGAGCCGGGTGAGCAACTCGTGGACGGAGATCCCCGCTTCCCTGGCATCGTCCACATAGGACGCCGGGACACCGTGCTCGACGAACCACGCGAAGATGTCACCGACACCGCTCTGGCCCGCCTCGTAGCCCCACTGCCCGGAGACGATCCCGCCGTCGACGACGCCGCACATCCCCGGCACGTCGCGCAGTTCGGCGCCGTTCATCACGTGACAGGTGGAGGTGCCCATGATCGCGACCATCTGCCCCGGCTCCACCGCCTGGACGGCGGGCGCGGTGACATGCGCGTCGACGTTGCCGACGGCGACCGCGATCCCTTCCGGCAACCCGGTCCACTCCGCCGCCTGGGCGCTCAGGCCCCCGGCCTTGGCGCCCAGCGCACCCAGCGGATGTACGAGCTTGTCGTCCACGAAGGAGCCGAAGCCGGGCGCGAGCTCCTCCAGGAACTCGGCGCTCGGATAGCGGCCGTCCTGCAGAATCCCCTTGTACCCGGCGGTGCACGCGTTGCGCACGTAGGTCCCGGTGAGCTGCCAGACGATCCAGTCGGCGAGTTCGACCCAGTGCCGCATCCGGTCGTAGACCTCGGGCGCCTCTTCGAAGACCTCCAGCGCCTTGGCGAACTCCCACTCCGAGGAGATCAGCCCGCCGTAGCGCGGGAGCCACGACTCACCGCGCTTGCGCGCCTGCGCGTTGATCCGGTCCGCCTGCGGCTGCGCGGAATGGTGTCGCCACAGCTTCACGTAGGCATGCGGATTCCCGGCGAACTCGGGAAGTTCGCACAGCGGCGTGCCTTCGGCCGTGGTCGGCACCATGGTGCACGCGGTGAAGTCGGTGCCGATGCCGATCACGTCGGCTGGATCCGCGCCGGCGGCCCGGATGGCTTCCGGAACGGCGGTGCGGAGGACGTCGACGTAGTCCGACGGCACCTGCAGCGCCCAGTCCGGCGGCAGACCGTGCCCGGTCTCGGGCAAGATCCGGTCGATCACACCGTGGCGGTACTCCGAAACCGCGCTGCCCAGTTCCGCGCCGTCGCGGACACGGACCACGACGGCCCGGCCGGACAGCGTCCCGAAGTCGACGCCGACGACCAGCGGCTCCCCTGTACTCACTTCTTCTCCCGCATTGTTAGCGTTCACATTTCTGGCCGAAAACCACGATCACGCGTGCTTGAAGCCGCATCATGCGTGTTTGGAGCCGTAACTCACGTGTTTGAAGGCGTAACTCACGTGTTTGAAGGCGATCCGGCTCCGATCACGCGAGTTACGGCTCCAATCACGCGAGTTACGTGGTCCGTCTGCCGACGAGGCGTTGGAGGACGATGAAGGCGAACAGCAGCGCACCGGTGATGATCGAGGTCCACCACGAGTTCAGCGTGCCGTCGAAGGTGATCAGGGTCTGGATGATGCCCAGCACCATGATCCCGAGCACCGTCCCGAGGACGTAGCCGGAACCGCCGGTGAGCAACGTGCCGCCGATGACGACGGCCGCGATCGCGGTCAGTTCCAGCCCGACGCCGTTGAGCGGATCGCCGGAGGACTTGTACAGCACCAGTAGCAGGCCGCCGAGCGCCGAGCAGAACCCGCTGAGCGTGTAGACCGAAATCCGCGTGCGGCCGACGTTCAAGCCCATCAGCAGCGCGGACTTCGGGTTCCCGCCGATCGCGTAGACCGTCCGGCCGAACCGCGTTCCGTACAGGACGTACGCGGCGACGGCGACCACGACCAGCGCGACGACCACGCCGATCGAGATGTGCAGCTCACCACCGAGCGGGATCTGCGTCTGCGCGAGGCTCGCGACCGTCGGATCGTCGATCGAGTACGCCTGGGTGCTGATCGTGTAGCAGAGCCCCCTGGCGAAGAACATCCCGATGAGCGTCGCGATGAACGGCTGGATCTCGAAGACCTGGATCAGCACGCCCATCCCGAAGCCCAGCGCCGCGCCGATCGCCAGTACCGCGGGGATCACCGCGAAAACCGGCCAGCCCTGGTTCTGCAGCAGGTCGGCGGAGACCACTGTGGACAGTGCGACCACCGAGCCGACCGACAGGTCGATCCCACCGGTGAGGATCACGAACGTCATCCCGACGGCGACCACCAGCAGGAAGGCGTTGTTGATGAACAGGTCGAGCACGACCTGCCCGGAGCCGAACGCCGTGTAGCTCGAAGCGCCGTAGATGTACGCGCCGACGAGCATCGCCATCGTCGCGAGGATCGGCAGATGCCGCTGCCGCGGCCGATAGCCCTTGACGCGGTCGAGTGTCGTCATACCCCGGCCTCCACCTTCTCCGGCACGACGGCGGCAGGCGGCGGGACCGCTTTCCGCCGCCTCGCGAGCTTCTTGCGGAACACCGGCGACTGCAGCAGGCAGACCGCCAGCACGACCACGGCCTTGAACAGCATGATCGCCTGCGGCGCGATGCCGAGCGCGTACACGGTCGTCGTCAACGTCTGGATGAGCAGCGCGCCGATGACCGAACCGGTGAGCGAGAACCGGCCACCGGTCAGCAGGGTCCCGCCGATGACGACGGCGAGGATCGCGTCGAGTTCGATGAACTGTCCGGCGTTGTTGCCGTCGGCGCTGTGCACGTTCGCGCTGATCATCAGTCCGGCGATGCCGGCGCAGAGCGCACAGAAGACGTAGGTGAGCCAGATCAGCCGGGCCGACCGGAGCCCGGCGAGCCTGCCCGCCTCCGGGTTGCCGCCCACCGATTCGACCAGCAGCCCCAGCGCCGACCGGCGGACCAGCACCGCGGCGATGGCGAACACCGCGAGCGCGATGAGGATCGCGCTGGGCAGGCCGAAGGTGAACCCGCTGCCGATCCATTCGTAGGGATGCGAATTGACGGTGATGATCTGGCCGCCGGTGATCAGCTGGGCGATACCGCGGCCCGCGACCATCAGGATCAGTGTCGCGATGATCGGCTGGATGCCCAGGACCGCCACGAGCCAGCCGTTCCACACCCCGAGGGCGAGGGCCAGCCCCAGCGCCATCCCGACCGCGGCGAGCGTGCCGCCGAGGCTGTTCTGATCACCGAGTCCGCTGATGTGCAGGCAGGCGAGCGCGCCGCTGATCGCGACCACCGCGCCGACGGAAAGGTCGATCCCCCGCGTCGCCACCACCAGGGTCATGCCGATCGCGATGAGGATCAGCGGGGCGCCGTTCTTCAGGATGTCGATCAGGTTCCCGTAGAGATGCCCGTCGCGGAATTCGATCGCGAAGAACGCCGGATGGACGATGAGGTCGCCGAGCAGCAGCGCCAGCAGCGCGACGACGGGCCAGAACAGACGATGCTTGGTCATCGTGCGACTCCTTCGGCCATCGTCGCCATGACGCGGTCCGCGGTCAGCGATTCGTTGTCCAGTACGGCGACCACCGCGCGGTCGCGCAGCACGACGACCCGGTGACTCAACCGCAGCACCTCCTCGAGTTCGGCGGAGATGAACACGACGGCCATCCCCTCACGCGAGAGCCGGGCGACCAGCCGCTGGATCTCCGTCTTGGCGCCGATGTCGATGCCGCGCGTCGGCTCATCGAGGATCAGCAAGCGCGGTTCGGTGATCAGCCACCTCGCGAGCAGCACCTTCTGCTGGTTGCCGCCGCTCAGGTCACCGACCTTCGCTTCCGCGTTGGCGGGCCGGATGTCGAGCATCTCGATGTAACGCTCGGCGATCTCGTCCTGCCGCCGCCGCGGGATCGGCCGCGCCCAGCCCCGCGAGGCCTGCAACGCCAGCACGATGTTCTCCCGCACGGTGAGTTCCTCGACGAGGCCTTCGGTCTTGCGGTTCTCCGAACAGAACGCGATGCGGTGGTCGAGCCCGGTCCGCGGCGTCTTCAGCGACACCCGCTCGCCGTCGATCCGCACGGAACCGCTGTCCGCGTGATCGGCGCCGAACAGCAGCCGCGCCAGTTCGGTACGGCCGGAACCGAGCAGCCCGGCGAGGCCGACGACCTCGCCCGCCCGGATGTCGAGCGAGAACGGCGCGACGCCGCCCTTGCGGCCGACGTCGCCCGCTTCGAGGAACACCGGCGCTCCGGCGAGGTCGGACCGGCTGTGGCCCGCGTCCTCGATGTCTTCGAGTGCTTCGAGTTCCTTGCCGATCATCCTGGTGACCAGGTCGACCGGGGTGATCTCCTCGGTGCGGTACTCGCCGATCAGCTTCCCGTTGCGCAGCACCGTCATCCGGTCCGCGACGGCGAAGACCTGCTCGATGAAATGGGAGACGAACAGGATCGCCATCCCCTGATCCCGCAGCGACCGCACCACGTTCAGCAGCTGCTCGACCTCGCCGGCGTCCAAACTGGACGTCGGTTCGTCGAGCACGAGGACACGCGCGTCGACGTCGAGCGCCCTGGCGATCGCGACCAGTTGCTGCACCGCGATCGAGCAGCTGCTCAGCTCGGCCGAAACGTCCACCTCGACGTCCAGCCTGGCCAGCAGCGCGGCCGCCCGGCGGCGCGTCTCACGCCAGTCGATGCGGCCGCGCCGTCGCGGCTCCTTGCCGAGGCAGATGTTCTCCGCCACCGACAGGTTCGGGCAGAGGTTCACTTCCTGGTAGACGGTGCTCACGCCGGAGCGCTGTGCCTCTCCCGGGCCGCTGAACGCGACCGGGGAGCCGTCGAGTTCGATCGTGCCCGCGTCCACCCCGTAAACGCCGGTGAGCACCTTGATCAGGGTGGACTTGCCGGCACCGTTCTCACCCATCAGGGCGTGCACTTCACCGGGGAACATCCGGAAGGAGACGTCGTCGAGGGCGACCACGCCGGGGAATTCCTTCCGGATGTGGCTCATCCGCAGCATCGCGAGGGGTTCTGTCATCGG
This sequence comes from Amycolatopsis lurida, assembly GCF_900105055.1. Lineage (NCBI taxonomy): Bacteria > Bacillati > Actinomycetota > Actinomycetes > Pseudonocardiales > Pseudonocardiaceae > Amycolatopsis > Amycolatopsis lurida. The sequence goes on along the minus strand of NZ_FNTA01000002.1, from coordinate 458,426 downwards.
CTCAGTACTGGCGTTGCGGCAGCGCGGCCTTCGCGGCGGCCTGGTCGAATTCGGTCTCGGTGGTCTCGATGCGCGGCGGCACCTGCTCGCCGGCGGCGACCTTCTTCACCAGATCCATCAGCTGCGGGCCGAGCAGCGGGTTGCATTCGACGACGTGATTGATCTTGCCGTCGGCCAGTGCCTGCAGGGCGTCGCGGACGCCGTCGACCGAGACGATCTTGATGTCCTTCCCGGGGACCTTCCCGGCCGCCTCGATCGCTTCGATGGCGCCGAGGGCCATGTCGTCGTTGTGCGCGTACAGCACGTCGATCTTGGGCTGGGACTTCAGGAATGCCTCCATGACCTCCTTGCCCTTGGCCCGGGTGAACTCACCGGTCTGCGAAGCGACGACCTTGAGCTTCGGGTTCGACGAGATGACGTCGGCGAAGCCCTTCTTGCGGTCGTTCGCCGGCGCCGAACCGGTGGTGCCCTGCAGTTCCACGATGCTGACGTCGCCCGCCGCGGAGCCGAACTCCTTGGCCAGCCACTCGCCCGCCTTCTTGCCCTCGGCGACGAAATCCGAACCCAGGAAGGTCTTGTACAGCGACTTGTCCGGCGAGTCGACGGCCCGGTCGGTCAGGATCACCGGGATGTTCGCCGTCTTCGCCTCCTTGAGCACGGTGTCCCAGCCGGATTCCACGACCGGCGAGAAGGCGATCACCTTCACCTTCTGCTGGATGTAGGACCGGATCGCGGCGATCTGGTTCTCCTGCTTCTGCTGCGCGTCGGAGAACTTCAGCTCGATCCCGGCCGCCTTCGCGGACTCCTGGATCGACTTCGTGTTCGCCGTGCGCCAGCCGCTTTCCGCGCCCACCTGGGCGAAGCCGAGGGTGAGGGCGCCGCCGCCACCTGTCCCGCCGCCACCGCCGCACGCGGAGAGCAGGAGCAGCCCGGCCACTCCGGCCACGATCGCCGTCCACGGTTTTCTTGCCACATCGACTCCTAGATCCGCACTGATCAGTTGAGTTAGCGTTAACACTCGTACCTTGAGCCTGGAAACGGCTTCCGGTGCTACGAAAGACCGGTGCTCTCCCGCACGATCAGTTCGGGGACCACCAGGTCGCGATCTCGTTCCTCACCGCCGTTCATCCGGCGGCGGAGCAGGTCGAACGTGCGCCTGCCGACTTCGACGAAGTCCTGGCGCACCGTCGTCAGCGGCGGCGTGTAGTACGCCGCCTCGGGAACGTCGTCGAAGCCGACGATCCGCATCTCGCCTGGCACGTTCACCCCCGCTTCGGTGCAGGCACGGAGAAAACCGAGGGCCATCTGGTCGTTCGCCACGAACACCGCGCCCAGTCCCCGTTCGCCGACGAGGGATCGCCCCGCCGCGTACCCGGAACGCGCGCTCCAGTCACCGCGGATGACGGGCGGGATCCGTGCGCCGTGCCGCTGCAGGGTCTCGCGCCAGCCACGTTCGCGGTCGAGCGCCTCCAGCCAGTCTTCGGGTCCGGCCACGTGCCAGACGGTCTCGTGACCGAGGCCGAGGAGGTGCTCGGTGGCGCGCCGCGCGCCGTCGTACTGGTCGACCGTGATCACCGGGACCGGCGCCTTCTCCCCGCCGCCGACCGCGACGAGCGGCACGTCGCTGGGCGCCGCCTCCAGCGCGCGTGCGGCGGTGACATGCGGTGCGATCACGACGATGCCCTCGACGGCCTGGCGGCGCAGGCGCTCCACCGCGTCCGCGATGGACGACCGGCCCGGACGGCTGATGCTGGTTATGGTCGTCGCGTAGCCGGCTTCGCGGGCGGCGTGCTCGATCCCGCTCAAGGTGCTGGCCGGACCGTAGAGGTTGGCCTCCAGCGCGACCACGCCGAGTGTGCCCGAACGGCCGGTGACCAGCGCGCGGGCGACCGAGTTCGGCCGATAGTCCAGTTGCTCGATGGCGGCGTTGACGCGGACACGCGTCTCGGCGCGGACCGGTCCGGTGCCGTTGATGACCCGCGAGACCGTCATATGCGAGACACCCGCGAGCGCGGCCACGTCGGTGAGACTGGCCTGCTTGCTCTCGGTGGTTTCGCGCGCCATCGCCTGTCTCCCAATCCCGGTACCGTGTGACGAGTGCCGCAAGTGTTAGCGATAACACGAGCCTGGTCAAGCGCTCCCCGAGTCACAGTCGGGTCACGGAGCCCAGGGTCAGCTGGAGGCGCGATGTGTGAGCGAGACCGGCAAGATCCGCTGGCGGGGCTTGAGATCCCGGTCGTCCATCACCGCGAGCAGGGTCTCGACCATCACGCGCACCTGCTCGCGAGGGTCCTGGTGGACGGACGTCAGCGGCGGGTCCATCTCCGGCGCGAGGGTCGCGTTGTCGTCGAAGCTGACGACGGCGACGTCCGACGGGATCCGCCGTCCGGCGGAATGGAGAGTGCGGAGCGCGCCGAGGGCCATCATGTCGCTGGCCACGAAGACGGCGTCGAGGTCGGGGCGCCGCGCGAGCAGGTTCGCCATCGCCTTCGCGCCGCCGGTCAGGGTGAAGTCGCCTTCCTCCACCAGGTCCGCCGGGTCGAGTCCGGCGTCGAGGAGGGTCTTGCGCCATCCGGAGAGCCGGTCGATCGCCGCGCTCTGGTCCTGCGGGCCCGCGATCGTGGCGATCCGGCGATGGCCCGCCTCCACCAGATGCGCGACCGCGAGCTTCGCGCCGCCCTCGTTGTCGAAGTCGACGACGTGGACACCGCGTTTCAGCCCGGCCGCCTGCCCGCCGTACACCACTGGGATCCTCAGCTGCCGCAACGCCTTGGGCAGTGGATCGGTCCGGTGCGGCGCGAAGACCAATACGCCGTCGACGTGCCCGCCGTCCAGGAACCGGACCGTGCGGTCGAGATCCTCGCGGGTGTCACTGAAGATCAAGACCATCTGGCAGCCGACGTCGGCGAGTTCGCGATAGCCCGCACGCATGACCGCGGTGCGGTACGGGTCGTCGAGCAGCCGCGCCTCCGGCTCCGACAGCACGACCGCGACCGCGCCGGTCCGCCTGGTGACCAGCGACCTGGCCGCCTGGTTCGGGGAATAGCCGAGTTCGCGAGCCGCGGCCTGGACCTTCTCGCGGGAGCGCGCGCTGACGTAGCCGTCGTCGTTCAGCGCACGGGACGCCGTCGACCGGCTGACCCCGGCGGACGCGGCGACGTCCTCCAACGTCGGCCTGCCGTCTTCCTCTGGTCGAGGCCCCACCCGCGCCACCTTCACTCATCAGCTCCATCCGGACACCGACAGCTTAATGCTCGGCGGGCGGCGACACTGAGAGCGCTCCCCTGATGGAAACACTCTCATTACAAGCCCTTGACACCGCCATACCTGGGCGACAGACTCTGCGCATCCTGGGAGCGCTCCCATTTTCTCCTCACCCCATCAGCAAGGGACACAATGACGTGAGAAGCATCCGGAACGGCCTGGTGCTGGCACTGGGTATCACGATGACGACGTTCGGCCTGGCGGCGTGCGGCGGTGACGACGGCGGGTCCCCCGCCGCGTCGGACCCGAACGCGAAGGTCGAGCTGTCGCTGGCGACGTTCACCGAGTTCGGCTACGAGGAGCTCATCCCCGAGTACGAACGACTGCACCCGAACATCGAGATCACCCACCGCAAGACCGGCCAGGGCGGGCCGTACCACCAGGATCTGATCACGAAACTGGCCGCGGGGTCCGGCCTCGCCGACGTCACCGCCGTCGAGGAAGGGCATCTGTCGAACGTCCTCGACAAGGGCTCGAAGTTCAACGACCTGCCCAAGATCGGCCCGGCGGACGCGTCCTCCGACCGCTGGCTCGGCTGGAAGTACGACGCGGCGAAGACCAAGGACGGCAAGGTCATCGGCTACGGGACGGACATCGGCCCGCTGGCCATGTGCTACCGCAAGGACATGCTCGAAGCGGCGGGGCTGCCGTCCGACCCCGAAGCGGTCAAGCCACTGTTCGCGACCTGGGACAGTTACTTCGCCGCCGGTGACCAGTACGTCTCCAAGACCGGCGGGAAGGCGTGGTTCGACTCGGCCGCGCAGAACTTCAACGCCATGGTCAACCAGCTTCCCACCGGCTACATCGGCAACGACGACAAGCCGACGCTGGAATCGAACCAGGGCATCAAGGACGCTTGGACCAAGGTGACAGGCGCCGTAGCGAAAGGACAGTCGGCCAAGCTGACCGCGTTCAGCAACGAGTGGAACTCCGGTTTCAAGCAGGGCGCCTTCGCCACGAAGGTGTGCCCCGCGTGGATGCTCGGCGTGATCGAGGAGCACTCCGGCCCCGAGAACGCCGGCAAATGGGCGGTCACCGCGGCCTTCCCCGGTGGCGGCGGGAACTGGGGCGGCTCGTACCTGACCGTGCCCACGCAGTCGAAGCACCCGAAGGAGGCGGCCGAACTCGCCGCCTGGCTCACCGCGCCCGAGCAGCAGATCAAGGCGTTCAAGGCCAAGGGCACCTTCCCCAGCCAGGTCAAGGCACTGGAGGACCAGGCACTGCTGAGCGAGACCGACGCCTACTTCGGTGGTGCCAAGATCGGCCAGTTGTTCGCCGAGCAGGCGAAGAAGGTCGCGAAGCCGCAGTACAAGGGCCCCGGTGACGGCCAGATCCAGGAGAACGCGTCGAGCCCGGCGCTGCAGGCCGTCGAACAGGGCAAGTCCGCGGACGAGGGCTGGACGCAACTGCTCGACGCCGCGAAGAAGATCACGCGCTGACCGATGACCGTCGTCGACAAGATCGCGCCGGACGAGGAGAAGGCCGGGGTGCGCACGTCGCCCCGGCCCACCCTCCGCCATCGGCTGAGCCGGTGGGACGTCAAGGTCTCGCCGTACCTCTACATCGCCCCGTTCTTCGTCGTGTTCGGGATCGTCGGATTGTTCCCGCTGCTCTACACGGCGTACGTGTCCCTGTTCAGCTGGGAGGCGGGTGACGACAACCCCGTTTTCATCGGGCTGGACAACTTCAAGGAGTTGTTCGCTGACACCCAGTTCTGGAACGCGCTCGAGAACACGGTCAGCATCTTCCTGCTCTCCAGCGTTCCGCAGCTGATCATCGCGGTGCTCCTGGCGGCGCTGCTGAGCGCCACGCTCCGCGGGGCGACCGGCTGGCGCGTCGGCGTCCTGCTCCCCTACGCCGCCAGCCTGGTGGCGCTCGGGATCATCTTCGCGAACCTGTTCGGGCCGAAGTACGGGCTGGTCAACGGGCTGCTGCAGACGATCGGGCTGGATCCGGTCGACTGGCAGGCCGGCCGGTTCAGCAGTCACGCCGCGATCGCGATCATGGTGAACTGGCGCTGGACCGGGTACAACGCGCTGATCGTGCTCGCGGCGATGCAGGCCATCCCGAAGGAACTGCACGAGGCCGCCCTGATCGACGGCGCGGGCGCCGCACGCCGTTTCTTCAGCATCACGCTCCCCTTGCTGAAGCCGACGCTGATCTTCGTCACGATCACCTCGACGATCGGCGGCCTGCAGATCTTCACCGAGCCCAAGCTGTTCGACGCCATGCCGGGGTCGAACAACGGCGGCTCGTCCAACCAGTTCCAGACCGTGACGCTGTACCTGTACCAAACGGCCTTCGAGAACTACGAACTCGGCTATGCCTCGGCGATCGCGTGGGTGCTGTTCGTGATCATCGTGCTGATCGCGCTGGTGAACTTCTTCCTCACCGGCAGGCTCACGGCGGTGAAGAAGAAATGACGGTTATCCATAGTGGACTCAAGCGCGGCGTTTCGGCGCTGGGCAAACCACGCAGGGCGACCTATGTCGTGCTCACGATCTTCGTGCTGGGCTCGCTCTTCCCGTTCTACTGGTCGTTCCTGGTCGCCAGCCGGGACAGCGGGATGCTCACCGAACGGGTCCCGCCCTTCCTGCCCGGCGGGAACTTCTTCGCCAACGCGGCGAGGGTGTTCGACACCGTGCCGTTCTGGAAGGCGCTCGCGAACAGCCTGATCGTGTCCGGCACGGTCACCCTCACCACGGTGCTGTTCTCGTCGCTGGCCGGGTTCGCCTTCGCCAAACTGCGGTTCCGCGGGCGGAACGGCTTGTTCGTGTTCATCGTGATCACCCTCGCCGTACCGACCCAGCTCGGCATCATCCCGCTGTTCATGGCGATGTCGGAGTTCGGCTGGGCAGGCGGTTTGCAGTCGGTGATCGTGCCCAACCTGGTGACCGCGTTCGGCGTCTTCTGGATGCGTCAGTACACAGTGGACGCCGTACCCTACGAACTGATCGAGGCGGCGCGCGTCGACGGCTGCAGCATGATCCGGATCTTCTGGAACGTCTGCCTGCCCGCGGTCCGGCCTGCGGCGGCGATCCTGGCGATGTTCACGTTCATGACGTCATGGAACGACTTCCTGTGGCCGCTCGTGGTGCTGGACGCCGGCAATCCCACCGTCCAGCTGGCGCTGGAGAAGCTGCAGAGCGGCTATTACGTCGACTATTCGCTGGTGCTGGCCGGGACCACCCTGGCCACCATCCCGATCCTCATCGTCTTCCTCCTCCTCGGCCGCCAGATCGTGGCCGGGATCATGCAAGGTGCCGTGAAAGGGTGACCATGTCCGCTCATCCCGACAGTGTCCGGGCGAAGACCGCGCTCCTGTTCCCGCCCGGATTCGTGTGGGGCGCCGCCACCGCGGCCTTCCAGGTCGAAGGGGCGACGGCCGCCGACGGCCGGACCGACTCGATCTGGGACGTCTTCGCCCGCCGCCCCGGCGCCGTCGTCGGTGGCGACACCGGAGAGCCGGGCGCCGATCACTACCGGCGTTATGCCGAAGACGTCGATCTGATGCGACGGCTCGGGCTCGGCGCGTACCGCTTCTCGCTGTCGTGGCCGCGGATCCGGCCCGACGGCGGCGCGCCGAACCCGCGCGGCCTCGCGTTCTACGACCGGCTCGTCGACAAGCTGCTCGAAGCCGGAGTGGAGCCGTGGGCGACGCTGTATCACTGGGATCTCCCCCAGTCGCTGGAAGACGAGGGCGGCTGGACGGCACGCGAGACCGCGTTCCGGTTCGCCGAATACGCCGAAACGGTCGTGGCGCGCCTGGGCGACCGGGTGCCGCGCTGGTCCACCTTGAACGAGCCGTGGTGTGCCGCGATGCTGGGTTACGCGCGCGGGATCCACGCGCCCGGCAGGCGGGAACCCCGCGCCGCCGTCGCGGCCGCGCACCATCTGCTGCTGGGCCACGGACTGGCGATGGACGTCCTGCGGCGGCACGCGCCGGCCGCGTCGTCGGGGATCACACTGAACCTGTACCCGGTGTCGGCGGTCGATCCGTCGTCCACTGTGGACTCCGAGGCCGCGCGCCGGATCGACGGTCTGCAGAACCGGTTGTTCCTGGATCCGGTGCTGCGTGGCTCCTACCCCGAGGATCTGCTGACCGACCTGGCGCCGCTCGGCATCGGAGAGCTGGTGCGGGACGGCGACCTCGCGACCATCGCCGCTCCGATCGACTGGCTGGGCATCAACTACTACCGCGGCTACCAGGTCGCGGGAACCCCGCTTCCCGGCAGCGAACCGGCGGGCGCCGACTGGCTCGGCTCCCCCGACGTCCATTTCGTGCCCGACGAAGCGGCGCCCCGCACCGACTCCGGCTGGGAGGTCCAGCCCTCGCGGCTCACCGAGTGCCTCCTCCAGGTCCATCGCGACTATCGGGCGATTCCGTTGTACATCACCGAGAACGGCGCTTCCTATCCGGACGCGGTGATCGGCGGGGACATCGCGGACACCGACCGGATAGCCTTCCTCGACTCGCATCTGCGCGCCGCGTACGAGGCGATCGAGGCCGGCGTCGACCTGCGCGGTTACTTCTATTGGTCACTGCTCGACAACTTCGAGTGGGCCGAGGGGTACGGCAAACGGTTCGGTCTCGTCCACGTCGACTACACGACGCAGCGGCGGACGCCGAAACAGAGCGCGCTCTGGTATGCCAGGGCCATCAGTCTCAACGGGCTGAGCTGAGGACAGGGCCGTTCAGGACACATTCGTCCTGAACGGCCCTGTCCTGACGGCTACCGGCGGATGACCGCGGCCCGTTCGGCGTCGGCCCTCCGGTCATGGCCGTGGACCTCGGCGGTCCGGAAATCGTTGACGCAGCCGGGTACGTCCGCCGGGGAGACACAGTTGTCGGGCCGGTTGCCGCTCACCACTGCCCCGTTCACCAGCGTGACGCGTGCGCCCAGCGTGTGGAGGCCGCCACCGGATGCCGGCTGCGGGTACGAGCCTGCCCCGGGCTCGCCCGCGGCGTTGTCGCTGACCTTCACCTCGTCGAGGGTGAGGTTGTCGTCGAACACTGCGAGTCCGCCGCCTCGACCTCCGTAGCCGGAGAACCCGGAGTACCCGCCCGGCCCCGCGACACCGGCGTCACCCCCTCGGCCCGCCTGGTTGCCCGTGACCGTGGCGCCGACGATGGCGGGATTCAGCAGCACACCCCTGCTGGACGACACGAACGCACCGCCTGCGACGCCGCCGCTGCCGCCGTTCCCGGCGCGGCCGCCCTCGGCGCCGCCCGTACCGCCCTTGCCGCCACTCCCGGCGCTGTTGTCGGACACACCGCCACCGGTGATGCGCAGGACGGTGCCACCGAGGGCCTCGATACCCCCACCGTAACCGGCGGACCCGCCCCGGCCACCCGGCTTGGCCGCCACACCGTTTCCGCCCAGGCCGCCGGAGCCGCCGGCGTTACCGATGATCGAGGTACGGGTGATCGTCAGAGTTACGCGCGAGGAAGAGTACGACGAGACGCCACCGCCGAAACCGCCGCTGCCCCCGCTCCCCGCGTAGGTGGTGGCGGTCGCGTCCGCGCCAGGACCACCCGAACCGGCGGTGTTGCCGCTGATGACGCTGTCGGTGATGGTCAGTGGGCCCCAGTTCTGGATACCGCCGCCGGACCCGCCCGAGTTCCCGTCTCCGGAGGAGTTGGTCCCGACTCCGTCGGGAGCGTGCCCGCCCGCGATCGTGACTTCGTTGAGGGTCAGGTCGCCCCAATTGTTGATGATCCGGAATCGGGGCGCGTCCTTGGCGCGTTCGATGGTGGCGTGATTACCGTTGACGGTGAGCTTCCCCTCGATGGAGGGCAGCCCGGCTTTCCAGTAGGAATCGGCGACCGCGGTGAGCGTGTAGACACACTTCGCCGCCAAGGACAGCGTGTCCGGCGCGGGGTCGGCGTTGGCCTCGGCGATGGCCTGGACCAACGCGGCGGAGTCGCAGGGAACAGCGGTTTCGGCGGCTTGTGCCGGCGGAGCGACCAGGGCGAACGCCCCCAGCGCGGTTACCGTGGTCGCGATTCGTCTTCGGGTTCCGGTATTCGACATCAGCGGAAAACCTCCCAGGCAAGGAATCGGGTGATGGCCATCGAGAACATTAGAAGTCCTCGCCTTCACCCTCAATGAATATGATTCCGACCACACGCTTACCGATCATCGGGAATCGTCGTGAACAAACGGAGAAACATCGGAATTCGCGCCTTGCCGCCGCCGCGCCGCGGGATCGCGGTGGCCACACTCCGGCAGGTCTTGTTATCGTAGATGCGGACCTGATCGACGAGCAGTGGAGACCAGACGTGGCAGGTGAAGACGACATCTCCGGGTGAGCCGGAGCAGGCAGGCCACCGGCGTCGACGCCGACGTGGCCTCTTTGTCGTCCCCTCAAGCCACGTCCACCGCGGTGCAGCCTCAAGGCGCCCGCTGTCTTTCACGAGGTCATTTCCATGTCAGACGCCTTCGTCGTCGTGTCCGCCCTCTCCTTTTCCTGGCCGGACGACACTCCGGTCTTCGAAGACCTGTCCTTCACCGTGCCCGGTGGCCGCACCGGTCTGGTCGCGCCGAACGGGGCGGGCAAGAGCACGCTCCTCAAACTGATCGCGGGTGAGCTGCGGCCGGTGTCCGGGTCGGTCTCCACCCAGGGAGTCCTCGGCTATCTGCCGCAGTCGCTGCCGCTCACCGCCGACCTGAACGTCGCCGAAGTGCTGGGCATCGCACCGCAGCTCGCCGCACTGAGCGCGATCGAGTCCGGCGACGCGAGCGAAGAGCACTTCACGACCATCGGGAACGACTGGGACATCGAGGAGCGCACCCGCGCCCAGCTCGACCGGCTCGGCCTCGACGGCATTTCGCTGGGCCGGAGCCTGCGCACGTTGAGCGGCGGGCAGATCATCTCCCTCGGCCTGGCCGCGCAACTGCTGAAGCGGCCCGACATCCTGCTCCTGGACGAACCGACCAACAATCTCGACCTCGACGCCCGCCGCAAGCTCTACGGGGTGCTCGAAGACTGGTCCGGCTGCCTGCTGCTGGTGAGTCACGACCGGGAACTGCTCGACCGGATGGATCGAATCGCCGAACTCGACCGCGGCGATCTCCGGTATCACGGCGGGAACTTCACCCTGTACGAAGCGGCCGCCAAGGCGGAGCAAGAGGTCGCCGAACGCAACGTCCGCAGCGCCGAACAGGAGGTCAAACGCGAGAAGCGGGAGATGCAGCAGGCCCGCGAGCGGGCGGCGCGCCGCGCGGGCAACGCCGCCAGGAACCTCGGCAACGCCGGCCTGCCGAAGATCTTCGCCGGCACCATGAAACGCAACGCCCAGGAGTCCGCGGGCAAGGCGAACGAGACGCACGCCGCCCGGGTCAGCGACGCGAAGAACCGCCTCGACGAGGCCGAACGTTCCCTCCGCGACGACCAGAAGATCGCACTGATCCTGCCGGGCACCAACGTCCCCGCCGGGCGCACGATGTTCCACGGCGAGCAAATCCAGGTCCGCTACGGCGACCGGAACGTCTTCGCGGGCAACGGAGTCGACCTGACGATCCGCGGCCCCGAACGGATCGCGCTGACCGGCGGAAACGGCACCGGCAAGTCGACCCTCCTGCGGGTGCTCAACGGAGACCTTACTCCGGACAGTGGCGTGGTCAAGCGAGCCGAGGGCCGGATCGCGTACCTCTCCCAACGACTGGATCTCCTGGACCTCGACCGATCCATCGCCGAGAACTTCGCCGCGTTCGCCCCGAGCCTTCCCGAGTCGCAACGGATGACCCTGCTCGCCCGCTTCCTGTTCCGAGGCGCGCGAAGCCAGCTGCCTGTCGGCGTGCTCTCCGGGGGCGAACGCCTGCGAGCCACCCTGGCCTGCGTCCTGTTCGCCGAGCCCGCGCCGCAACTCCTGTTGCTCGACGAGCCGACCAACAACCTCGACCTGGTCAGCGTCGGGCAGTTGGAGAGCGCGATGGGGGCGTATCAGGGGGCTTTCGTGGTCGTCAGCCATGACGAACGGTTCCTTCGGGAGATCAAGGTGGAGCGGCGGGTGCGGTTGACCGATGGGACGCTCGTGGAGTCCTGAGCTCCCTTCGGTCGGTTCGTGAGTGGCACCGTCACGAATGCGGGAATGGCGGCTTCACTCTTGAGTGTTGTGATACGAGCGCCTCGGAAACATTCGAACCGGGGCGCTCGTCCCTCCTGCGAGAACCGGAAGTACACGAAGAGTCCTTTGCGTACTTCTGTCTACGTAAAGCGACTCCGACGGCCTGAATGTTTCACCCTGCAGTGTTGCCCGCACGTTTCACTCGTCGCTTAAAATTACGAACACATGTTCTATTTGTTCGGGTATTATTGAGGGGTGTCCGAGACCATCCTTCCCGAACTGCCGCAGGAGTTGTGGCGCGCTGGCAAGCTGGAGCTTGCCCATGGCGTGCAGCAGTCTCTGCAGGTGATCAGGATGGCCACCGCCGGACTGGGGAAATTCCTGGCGGAGATCGAGTCTCGGGGTGTCAAAGACTTGTACGGGTATGGCCGCACGGCTGCATGGTTCGCCGATGTCGCGGGGTTGTCGGTCGGTGAGGCGGGTGCGGTGGTGAAGCGGGCCATCGCGTTAAACCCGACCCGCGCGTTGGACGGCACCGAGGTTCCCGCCGCGCTGCCCACGACCGCTGCGGTTGCGGCCGAGGGCTTGGTCGGTGATGAGCGGATCGACCAGATCCTGGAGATTCTGAAGAGACTTCCGGCCGAGATCTCGGCCGAGGACCGGGCGAACGCGGAGAAGATTCTCGCTACCCTCGCTCGCGACGCTGGTCGTCGGCAGTTGGCGGACGCCGAAGCGAACCTCCTCGCCTTGCTCGACCCCGACGGCAACGAACCCAAAGACCCGGAACCTGCTGAGCCGCGCCGGGAGATCACCCTGGAGCGCCGCAAGGACGGGTTCTGGAAGCTGACCGGGTTGCTCGATGACGAGACCGGTGCCCGCACCGCCGCCGCACTCGAGGCCTACGCCCAGCCACGACCCGTCGACGAGTTCGGCCAGGCGGACCTGCGGATGAAATGCGAGCGCATGGGTGACGCCTGGGTCGATCTCCTCGACCTGGCGATCGCCTGCCCGGACCAGCCCGGCACCAGCGGCTACCGCACCCTCGTGAACGTCACCATCGGCCTCGATGAACTCAAATCCGGTCTCGGGACCGCGTGCCTGGATTTCGTCGGGACGATGACCGCCCGCGAAGCCCGGCTGGCTGCCTGTGACTGCCTGATGCTGCCGGTCGTGCTGAGCGCCGCCGGAGAGCCCCTCGATGTGGGGCGACTCAGACGCTTCGTCACACCGGGCCAGCGCCGGGCGTTGAACATCCGCGACGGGGGCTGCGCGTTCCCGGGCTGTCATCGGAAACCGAAGAATTGCCACGCTCACCACATCCATCACTGGGCAGACGGCGGACCTACCGATCTTCGGAATCTCGTGCTCCTCTGCGGTTTCCATCACCGGTTGATCCATCACGGTGACTGGGAAGTCCGCATGGCGGCCGACGGGTTACCGGAATTCATCCCACCCCAATACCGAGACCCGCTCCGACATCCCCGCCGCAACACCCTCCACCGCTGAGCCCCGAGGAGCCCGCCAGCCACACCGGCGACGGGCCCCTCGCCATGCCCACAGATCCGGCGAACCCGACTAACGACTCAAAGGCGCCCTGTCAACGTCCTGATCGCGACCTTGCCAGACCCGCACTTGACGCACACACCTACAAGCGCGACGTGGTCCCGCAGGCAAGTTGGCGGCACTTTTGTGTCCGGACCAGGATCTCCACCAGATGACGCGAGGTCGGCTTCCAACCACGTGAGATCGCCCTCCGACCACGCGAGCACGTAGCGAAGAGCCCCTTCACTACCCTCAAGGTAGGAGGAAGCCTTCACGGACCACCGACCGTGCATCCCGATCACGCTCGAGACGATTCGGAACCCAAACAAAAGCCGTCGAACCGGCGATCGGCTGAAGGAAAAGGTCCCGCTTCCGCTCAGCGAAGGCTGGGGGTTCCTGCGAGCAGGAAGCGGGAGTTTGTGGCCGGTACGGGGGCCGCCTCTCGGCGAAAAGCTCAACACGGCTCCGGCCGAACCGGTATTCCGTGAAGGCGAAGGGTGAGGCCCGGGGGCACCATCCGTACCGACACTCTCTACAACGCACGGCCGTTCGAAATGTTCCCCGGCACCGATCCCGAATCGGTGTGACCCGCGTCTACACTCGAATGTACGAAAAAGACCCGCCCCCGCTCTGCGAAGGTCTGGGGGTTACCTGCGAGCGGAAGCGGGAGCCAACAATTGATATAACGCGCCGACACGCGAAAATGTTCCCGACGAGCAGGTGACGTGCGTCAACCCGACTGCCGGTCGGACGAAAAAGACCCGCTCCCGCTCAGCGAAGGTCTGGGGGTCACCTGCGAGCGGAAGCGGGAGCAAAGGCCGATACGGTGGGCCGCCTCTCGGCGAAAGGCACGACATGGCTCCGGCCGAACCGGTATTCCATGAAGGCGAAGGGTGAGGCCCGGGGGCACCATCCGTACCGACACTCTCTACAACGCCACGACCCGGAAAATGTTCCCCCCGAAAAAAGTGACGCGCGTCAACACACGAATGCGGGATCGCTCAGCAAGGCGGCGGAACCTGATCGATCAGTTCTTCGGGAGCGGACAGCCGCCATGCCTCGTAGACCAATTCGTTCAGCTCGTCGGATTCGATACCATCGAGGTACACCACCACCCAGCCGAATCCTCCGGCCGTGAACTGCACCTCGAAGACGTCTGGCCGCTCGGCCACGAGGGCTTCCTGTTCCGAGAGCGTCTGCTTCAGTCCGACGGTCTGGGTCCGCGGCCAGTAGTAGCCGAACCGCTTCCCGCGCACGCTGAACGACTCCCACTCCTTCGCGTCGGATCGCTCGACGTCGGCGAGCGACTTCAGCATCCGGTGGAACTCGTCACTCGACACGCTCATCTTGAACCCCAAACCCCAGTAACTCCGTCGGCTCCAGTCTAAGGGCCCGGGTGGGCCCGTCCTTTGAGGACGTCGATCGGTAGCCTCGCCGGAGGGAGATCCACTCGATCCGGGGAGCTGTGCGATGGACCGACCGGTCACGGCGGCAGAGTTGTTCGACGCCATCGGTTCCGCCTACGAAGACGTCTTCGGGCGGGCGCCAGCGGTCGACAGGGCGGTGCGGCATCTGCTGGACACCTTGCCGCCGTCGTCGAGAGTGCTCGACATCGGCAGCGGGACCGGCAGGCCGGTCGCCGAGGACCTCTCCTCCGCCGGTCATCGGGTGACGGGGCTCGATGTGTCGCCGGTGATGATCGGGCTCGCTCGCGAGCAGGTTCCAGCCGCCACCTTCGTCCACGCCGACGTACGTGAGTGGGCCTCGCCGTCCGAGTCGTGGGAGGCCGTCTGCGCCTTCTTCCCGTTCCTCCAGATGCCGCGCAAGGACACCGAAGCCGTGCTCGCGGACATCGCGGGCTGGCTGGTGCCGGGTGGGCTTTTCGCGCTGGTCACCGTTCCGCGTGACGCCGAAGACGTGCCGGCGGAGTTCTTCGGCCGCACCTTCCTCGAGACCAGTTTCGCCCCGGACGACCTCGTGCGTCGGGTCGAGGCGGCCGGGCTGGAGGTCACCGGAACCCATTCGGAGCTCTTCACCGCGGACGAGCCGGGGACACCGCCGGAGGAGCACCTGCTGATCCTCGCCCGCCGCCCGGAGTGAGCATGCCGGTCGTCAGCGTGATCACCCCGGTCCACCCGCCGAGCCTGCGGTACTTGACCGAGGCGTACGAATCCCTCGCCGCACAGGAACTCCCGCCGGGCTGGGCCTGGGAATGGCTGGTGCAGGAGGACGGCGAGACGGGTCTGCTCGACGGCGTCGTCCCCGCGGACGAGCGGGTACTGCCCGGCTCGGGGCGCCGGGGCGGCCCCGGAGTCGCGCGGATGATGGCGTTGTCCCGCGCCTCCGGCGAGCTGATCAAGGCACTCGACGCGGACGACCTCCTGGCGTCCGGCGCGCTCGCACGCGACATCGCGGCGCTGGAGGATCCCGAGATCGGCTGGACGACCTGCCGGGTCCTCGACCTCCTTCCCGACGGGACCACGGCTGGCGTCGACAGCGATCCCGAGGAGGGCCGGATCGAACGCGGCGCGATCCTGCGCCACTGGCAGCGCAACGGCTACGTGTCGTCGGTGGTGGCCGGGACGTTGTGCATCCGCCGCGACCTGTTGCTGGAACTGGGCGGTTGGATGGCGCTGCCCGCGTCGGAGGACACCGGGCTGATCCTCGCCGCCAACGCCTGTTCAGACGGCTACTTTGTCTCCGCGTGCGGCATGTTCTACCGGAAGTGGGCCGGTCAGGTCACCCGGTCCGCGGCGCACAACGACGACGGCGAGCGGCTCGCGCGGATGAAGCTGATCGAGGAACGCGCCGAGGTCATGTTGGCACGTCGACGATGTCGAGCAGCGCCTTCGCGCACAGATCCCGGATCTGGTCCCGGGTCAGTTTCCGGTACTTGAGCCAGTCGAGGCAGACCGCGACGACGAAGGCCAGCCAGCCGCGGACGAGCACTCGCAGGGCCTCCGGCGGCTCGTCGTCCGGGCACAGCACCTCGAGGATCCGGCGTCCCTGCTCGGCGAAGTTGTTGTCCAGGACTTCGCGGACGCCGTCGACGGCGATCGACGTGCCCGAGTGCAGTGCCCGGTAGCCGTCCTCGTTGGCTTCGACGTAGCGCAGATACGCGTCGAGTCCGGCCGTCAACTGCTCCGCCACGGGGAGCGTGGGATCGGACTTGGTCATCTCGAGCAGCCGTTCACCCTCCGCCCTGATGACCTCGGTGACGAAGTCCCGTTTCGTCGGGAAGTAGTGGTACAGCAGCCCTCGGGACACCTCGGCGATATCCGCGACCTGCTCGATCCACACGTCGTCGTACGGCCGCTCCGCGAACAGGCGGGCGCCGATCCGCAGCAGCTGTTCCCGCCGCTCGGCGGTGCTCAGCCTGCTGCGGGGCTTCCCGGAAGTACTCGGCGCCATCCGCGCATCGTACTTACTTGACACGAGTTCAGTAACAGGCCACGCTCGCTATTGGATGCCGGTTCAACAGTGCACAGTGCGCTCATCAGGAGGGGCTCGATGGCCACCGCTCTCCCCCATCCCCCGCGACGGATTCCGCTCATCGGCGACGTGCTCGGCGTGTCGCCGAAAACGCCGGTCCAGGACTCGATGCGGCACGCCGCCGAGCTGGGCCCGGTCTTCGAGCGCAAGGTGTTCGGCCGGAGCATCGTCTTCGTCAACGGCGCCGACATGGTCGCCGACCTCTCCGACGAGAAGCGCTTCGCGAAGCACATCACGCCCGCGATCTCGAACCTGCGCCCGCTCGGGGGTGACGGGCTGTTCACCGCACACAACGAAGAGCCGAACTGGCGGCGCGCACACGAGATCCTCGCGCCCGCGTTCAGCCGCAACGCCATGCAGCGCTACCACCCGACGATGCTGGCGATCACCCGCGAACTGCTGGACACGTGGGACAGGGGCGGCGAGGTCGACGTCGCGGACGACATGACCAAGCTGACCCTGGAGACCATCGGCCGGACGGGATTCGGTTACAGCTTCTCTTCGTTCGCACGCGCCGAGCCGCATCCGTTCGTCGCCGCGATGGTCCGCACGCTGCGGCACGCCCAGCGAAGGGCGATCCAGCCGCCGGTCATCGGCCCGCTCCTCAGCCGCAAGGCGAACGGGCGCAACGAAGCCAACCTGGCATTCCTCCACTCGGTCGTCGCCGACGTCATCGAGGCGCGCCGGAACGATTCGAGCACCGAAGACCTCCTCGGCCTCATGCTGAACACCACGCAGCCGAGCACCGGCGAGGCGCTGGACGAGGACAACATCCGGCATCAGATCATCACCTTCCTCGTCGCCGGGCACGAAACCACGTCGGGCGCGCTGTCGTTCGCGCTGTACTACCTCGCCGGGAATCCGGACGTCCTGGCCCGCGCCCAGTCCGAAGTGGACAAAGTCTGGGGTGACAACCCGGACCCGTCCTACGAGGAAGTCGCGAAGCTCCGCTACGTCCGGCGAGTGCTCGACGAAGCGCTCCGGCTCTGGCCGACGGCGCCCGCGTTCGCGCGCCAGGCGCAGGTGGACACGGTCGTCGGCGGCGAGTACCCGATGCGGAAGGGGCAGTGGGCGCTCGTCCTCATTCCGGCACTGCACCGTGACCCCGTGTGGGGAGACGATCCCGAGTCGTTCGACCCGGACCGCTTCTCCCCCGAACGCAACCGTGCCCGCCCGGCGCACGTCTACAAACCCTTCGGCACCGGCGAGCGGGCCTGTATCGGGCGGCAGTTCGCCCTGCACGAGGCGACCCTGGTGCTCGGCATGGTGCTGAGCCGGTACGAGCTGCGCGGCGACCCGTCCTATCGGCTGAAGGTGCAGGAGCTGCTGACCCTCAAGCCGGAGGGCTTCAAACTGCAGGTCTCGCTCCGCGACCGAGCGACGGTGTCCGCCTGAGCCGGTGAACTCGGCTCTTCCCCGTGAGGTCAGTCGCCGTCGGTCGGCGGGCTCACCTTCCCACGACCGGTGACGAACGCGGTTCGGAGGACCGTGAAGTCGCCCCGGAATTCGCCGGCGGCGACGGCCTGCTCGATGCCGATCGTTCCAGCCACCAGAGCGACGATCACGTCGGGAGCGGCAGTGAATACCGACGCCGGTACCCGATCGGGCACGAATGCGCTCGGACCGTCGTCGTCGATCCGAAGGACCATGAGGAAGCCGTCCGTCTCGATGCCGAGCTCGACGGGCGGAGAACTGGTCGCGCCGCGGAGAAGCGCAGGCAGGGCCAGGGTCAGCCAGCGCGGCTGAAAGGCATCGTCGCCCTGGCCGGTCGCCAGCAGCGGCGCGCCCCACCGGCCGAGCGCCTCCATCGCCTCTCGAAGCCCCGCCCCCCACGGCGTGAGGGCGTAGGCGACGGCAGCGGCTTGGAGGCGACGTTCGACGATCCCGTTCGCCTCCATGGTCTTCAGCCGCTCGGACAGGAGATTCGTCGCGATACCCCTGAGTGAGGTCTTCAGCTCCGTGAACCGCATCGGGCCGGCGAGGAGTTCGCGCACGATGAGGAGGGTCCAGCGGTCACCCACGACGTCCAGGGAGCGCGCGAGTGCGCAGAACTGCCCGTAGGTTCGAGGACTCTTCGAGTGTCGGTTGACTTTATCCATCGCGGTTGATTATATCCACTGCACTGATCAGGGCAAAGGAGGGCTTCCGTGGAGCTGAGCATCACCTGGCCGCCCGTCGTGGTCGCGATCGTGGCCGGGATGGCGATCGCGTGGATCTGGTACAGCGACTGGGGCCTCGTCGGCGGCACCTGGCGGAAGCTGACCGGCGTGACCAAGGAGGACTCCGCGAGAGGCGGCAAGCAGCCGTTCGTCGTCCTCGTGGCGTCGATCGTCGTCACCGCTCTGGCACTCGCGGCCGCCAGCTCCATCGCATCCGGCTTCTTCGCCACGAACTCCTTCTGGGTCGCTCCGGCGGTCGGATTCGTGGCGTGGCTGGGTTTTTCGCTGTCCACCCTGGCGCAGCACAACGGCTTCGAGCAGAAGCCCGCTCGGCTGACCGTGATCAACAGCGCTTACCAGCTCGTGCTGTTCGTGGGCATGGCGGTTCCGATCGGGTTGCTTCAGTAGCAGCGTGCAGCGAAGCGCCAGGGCACGGTCGTCACATCTCCGCTCCGGGGTCCGTCAGTGCGGTGGAAGCAAGACGGAAACCCTGAAGGAGAACAGTATGGAAACCCGCATCCCGAACCCCGCCCTCGCGAACCCGGCTACCCTGAAGGCCTTGATCGCGCTGGCTGAGTCGACCGGCGACACCGGTGTCCCGAACACCACGCACTACCTCATGCACGTCCGCGCGAGCCAGATCAACGGGTGCAGCGGCTGTTTGGAGATGCACACCAAGGAACTGCGCAAGGCGGGCGAATCCGACGAGCGGATCTTCACCGTGGCGGCGTGGCGGGACACGGCCTACTTCACCGACGCCGAACGGGCGGCGCTCGCGCTCGCCGAGGCCATCACCCGCATCGCGGACCGGGCCGACCCGGTCGACGACGAGGTCTGGAACGAAGCGGCTCGCCACTACGACGAAAAGCAGCTCTCGAGCCTGGTCCTGTCCATCGCCGCCATCAACACCTGGAACCGGCTCAACGTCGCCACCCGGCAGATCGCCGGCGCCGCCTGAGCGACCTACTCGGCCTGCCGTAACTCCACACAGCACTCGGCCGCGCCGGGAACGAGGGCCGCCTCCACGTTCCCGGCGCGCACGCCGTTCAGGAAACCGGCGAGGAAGGCCTGATTGATCCCGCAGACCAGCTCCGGGGCTTCCGCGGCCAGCGGATGGAACGGGCAGTTCCGCAGCCGGACGCAGGTCCTGCTGTCCCGGCTGGGCTCGAAACCGTAGCGGCGAAGTACCCCTTCGGCCACCGTGAGCGCTCGTTCCGTGCCGAGCCTGCCGGGACGTGTTCGCGCTCGTTCCTCTTCGCCCACCGCCAAACCGCGCTCCGTCGCGACCCGCAGCACGGCCTCTCGCGCGGTCTCACCGCTACCCTCGGCCAGCACGGCCTCGGCGAGAATGCCCGCCAGGATTTCGTGGCGCCGGGCGGGAAGCTGCACCTGGATGGCCTCGTCGACGGGTTCGTAGACCTTCGGCCTGCGCCCCACCTTCACCACCGGACCGGCCGCGAAACCGAATCTGAGCAGCCCGGCCGCGACGAGCTTGTCGAGATGGAAGGCGGCGAGCTTGCGGGAGATCCCGACCGCCGCGGCCGCCTCGTCCCGCGTGACAGGACGCCTCGCACGCCGGGCGTAGGCGTACATGCCGCGACGAAGGTCGTCGTCGAGCGCCGCCACCGCGGCGATGGCGGGGACGTCGAGGCCGTCCGGGTCGGGCAGGTCGGGCACTGTCACGTTCACCACGATATCGCCTATCTCAACCGGCGGAACATTCTGGACTGCCGATCTACCATGTAAGATGAGCCACTGGGTGCCAAAACACCCAAAAGTCTTGGTTTAATACACTGGGGATCGCGTTCAGCCTAGGAGGCCCAATGTCCACTCCCGCCTTGCGCGTCGTGCACGAATCCGGGCCGGGGCCGGACCTGGTGGCGGCCGAGGCCGCGGCCGCCGATCTCCTCACCGCACTGGGCATTTCGCTGGACTCCGAGAGCCTCCGCGGCACGCCGGGCCGGATGGCGCGCGCGTACGCCGAGCTCTTCACCCCTCGGCCGTTCGACCTCACGACCTTCCCCAACGACGAGGGCTACGACGAACTCGTCCTCGCCAGGGGGATCCCGGTCCGGTCGGTCTGCGAACACCACCTGCTGCCGTTCGTCGGGGTCGCGCACGTCGGATATCTGCCGGGCGAGCGGATCCTCGGCCTGTCCAAGCTGGCCAGGATCGTCGAGCACTTCGCCTGCCGTCCACAGGTTCAGGAACGGCTCACGAAGCAGGTCGCCGACTGGCTCGAAGAACAGCTCGAACCGCGTGGCGTCGGCGTGGTGATCGAAGCCGAGCACTCGTGCATGACGTTGCGCGGGGTCCAGGCCGTCGGGTCGAGCACCGTCACCTCGACCCTGCTCGGCACACTGCGCGAAGACGCTCGTTCGCGCCAGGAGTTCTTCGCGCTCACGAGGATCAACGGCTGACAGCGGGCTCTTGCGCGTAGGCCGCGGAGACGACCGCGCGGTCGAACACCCGCCAGGTGAGCGCTGAAACGACCACCGCGACCACGAAACCGGCCCAGTACGGCGTCGTCAGCCCGAACTTCGACGCCACCGCCCCGCCGAGAACCGCACCGACGCAGTTGCCGCCCGCGATGATGAACAGGCTGGTGCTGCCGACCCGGCCCAGCATGTCGGGCGGGGTGAGCCGCTGACGCAGGGAACTGCCGACGATTCCCCACAGGGCCCCGTGCACTCCGAAGAGGAACAGGATCACCCCGACCACCGCCGCGCTCGTGCTCGTCGCGAGCACCAGGTGGGTCGCGGCCTCGATCAGCAGCCCGATCCGCAACGTCCAGGTCGGCGTGCACCAGGCGATCAGCCGGTCGCCCATGACCGAGCCGAGCAGCCCGCCCACCGCCATGCAGGTGAAAAGCAGGCCGTAGCCGACCGAACCCAGCTGGAGCCGTTCCTTCGCGAGCAGCACCAGTACCGAGGTGGCCGCGACGAGCGTCAGGTTCAGCATCCCGATCAACCCGATCATGGTCCGCAGCAGACGCTGACCGGCGAGCCAGCGGAACCCCTCGGCCACCTCCGACCGCATCGACCGGCGCACGACCGGCTCGCCGGTGCCGTCGCCGGGCCGCGATCGGTAGGCGCCCGCGATCAACCCGAGCAGCAGGGCGCTGACCGCGTAGGTGCCGGCGTTGACGTAGAACGGGATGCTCGCCGCGACGCCGAACAGGAATCCGCTCAGCGGGCCCGAGAGCATGCCGTGGGTCAGCGTCGTCCCGGCGTACAGCCGCCCGTTCGCCCGCTCCAGCAACGCTTTCGGGACGATCGAAGGCAGCATCGCCCCACTCGCCGTCCGGAACACGACTTCGCTCGCGTTGATCACGAAGAGGACGGCGTAGAGCAAGGCGATGCTGACGTTCCCCATCGAGATCGCGACGGCCAGCAGCGCGACGACGGGTACGCGGATCCAATCGAGGGTGATCATCAGCTTGCGCCGGTCCACCCGGTCGACGAGCACTCCGCCCGGCAGTGAGAAGAGCAGCCAAGGCAGCCACGCCACGGCGAACCCGCCCGAGACCACGAGCGGTTCGTCGGTGCGGGAAGCGATCAGCAACGGCGCCGCCACCGTCGCGAGACCACTGCCCAGCGCGGACGTCGTACTCGCCGCCCAGAGCTTCGCGTACCTGCCGTCGAGCCGCTCCCCCGTCATGAGAACAACGTAGCGACCGGTGACCGAACGGATGCGGAGTTTCACCCACAGCTGAGCGCCTGCCCTTCCGTTCGGCCTTGGGAGGGGAGCACGGATGGTGCTGGTGCGCGACGTCGATCCGTCGATTCTGCTGATGAACAAGGCGCCGGGCGAGAAGCCAGGGCCCTATCTGCCCAGGGACATCGACGCCCCGCTCAGGTCCGCGCTCGAGACCACACCGTTCACCCTCCTCGTCCACGAGATCTGTCCGAAGAGGACGAAGAAACCGAGCGGCGCCTTGCCGAGCTGGACGCCGAATCCGACCGGCTCGAAAAGGCGGTCGCCGAACTCGCGCCCGGGCTGGACCTCGTGTCGTTCGCCGAGTCCCGGGTCGCCGACTACGTCGAGCATCTGGGCGTGGTCTCCTTGCTGCGCAAGGATCTCGAAACGTTCGCGACCATGCTCGCCGAGGTACCGCACGGTTCGGGGAAGATCGAACGGACCGTGCTGTACATCGACGACCTCGACCGCTGTCCGCCAAGGGTCGTCGTCCAGGTCCTCGAGGCCATCCATCTCCTCCTGGCGCTGCCGGTGTTCGTCGTCGTGGTGGGTGTCGACTCCCGCTGGCTCAAGAAGGCCGTCGAGCAACACTACGAGGAGATGCTCGGCGATGAGCCCGAATCCTTCGCCGAGAGCTACCTCGAGAAGATCTTCCAGGTGCCGTTCACGTTGTCCCCCATGGACGATCCAGGGTTCGTGGGGCTCGTGCGCGGGCTCGCCGACACCGAGGCCCCCGATACCACTCCGGCGACGGCGCCCGCCGGCCCGGATCGGGCCACCGGAGACCGTCCTCCCCTCGCCGCGGTCGCTTCGTCTCCTCGGACGGAAGTACCGAAACCGTCGTCCGAACAGTCCACAATAGACGTCCGACCTCCTCGACTGGTGATCTCACAGGCGGAACTGGACTTCCTGCCGACGCTGGCCCCGCTCATCCGGTCCCCGCGGGCCGCGAAGCGACTGCTGAACCTGTATCGCCTGCTCCGAGCGCGTTTCGCCGGTGAGGAACTGGCCGGATTCCTCGCCGACGGTGACCGCGAGGCGCCGTTCCGCGCGGTTCTCGTCCTGCTCGCGATCCACGTCGGCCACCCGGAGGCCGTCGCTTGGTTCGCGAACCTCGACGGAACGGGCCCCGACGACAGCGCCCTCGAAATCGTGTCGTCGCTGAACGACCACGAACTGCGGCCGAAGCTCGAACGCGGCCTGTCCGGCGAGGGGTGGCCACTGCTGGCGGCGTCCTCTCAGCGCTGGCTGCCGCTGGTGAACCGGTTCTCGTTCGCCCGTGACGACTGATCCCGCGACCGTTCGATGTCGGGCCCCCGGTAGAGCCGCTCCGGGATCCGCGCCAGTGTCGACGGATGGACCTGCGGGCCGAGGCCGTAGAGCTTCTGGAAGCTCATGATCAGTGGCCGCCACCGGTCGGGGTCGATCCGGTCTTCGGTACCCGGCATCCGCACGTCGTCGTGGACGTGGACGCGCTGCACGCGGACCTCGAACACGAGCACGCCACCGCGTTGTTCCGGGTCGTCCTCCGCGAGCGGGTGGACGGCCTCGACGACGGCCTCCATCGTCACCGGGCATTCCGCGACACGCGGCGGCCGGACCGTCTCCGAGAGGACCGGAGTGAGACCGGCGCGGGCGAACTTGTCCGGTTCGTGCCGGTAGCCGCGTTCGTACTTACGGGCCGGCACGGGATCCGATCCGGTGGTCAGCGCCAGCCGGTCGACGGCGGCCGCCAGCGCGTCGGAAGGGAGATTCAGAACACATTCACCGTTACGCATGAGATTCTGCGCCGTCTTCGCTTTCGCGCCCAGCCCGAGCATCCCCCGCCAGCCGAGCCAGAACGCCGAGGACATCGGGGCCAGATTCGGGGCGCCCGCCTGGTCGACCGTCGAAAGGAGCACCACCGGGGTGCCGAAGTAGAGGATTCCCGGCTCGATACGGGTATGCGCGGCCTCGGCCGCCGTCGTGGAAACTGTCACGTTCGCCAGCTTCGCCGCCTGGCGCGCCGGAGACTGGCGTAAATCGGACGTCGCGATCAACACCGTCGGCGGACGGCTTCGCACCGCCGGAGCACTTACCCTTTCCGAGGCGCCCCTCCTTGGCAGGCGATCGTTCGGAGTATTGCGTACGGCCGATTGCTGGTAGGTTCGCCGAACTTGAACGACGAAGGAGGCGCCGGCAGGGCCCGGTCAACACCCGAACGCGCGTGGTGAGGCGAATCGCATGCGAGACGATGTGGTCCAGGCGAGCTCGATTCTCGGGCACTCCCCCGGCCAGGTTTGGGAAGTGATCGGCGATCCCGAGTCCTACTCGAGGTTCGTCGCCGAGATCAGCTGGTGCGAGATCCAGCGCCCCGCCGAACGCGGGCGCGGTCCGAAATGCCTCGTCCGGTTGGAGCCGCGGCCGGGAACACTCGTCGTCGGTGACATCGAGGCCCGAGTCTGGCGGCCGGGTGAGCACGTCGTGTGGTGCGGCGTCGAGAACGACGGAATCTGGGTCTCGGTCGAGCTGCGGCAGGATTCGGGCGGTGGCACGGAACTCGCCGCCCAGCTGATGCTTCCGGCACCGCACGCCAATCCGGTGTCCGCCGCGTCCTTCAAACGCGCCGTCCGCGCGACGGCCCGCCGGATCGATCTGCACCTTTCGGGCCGGGCGGCGTCGCCCCAGGAGGAACCGGCGCATACCAAGGCCACCACCCTGCACACCGCGAGCACGCTGATCAAGGCCGGGGTGCTCGCCGCCGCCCGCCCGGACAAGATCGCCCGGCAGCTCACCTCGTTGTCGCAATGGGGAGCCACCGTCGCCGGTGGCTACTCGGCCAACGCCGCCCGCGTACCCGATGACGTCGCGTTGCACGACGAACGCAACGTCCGGACGTTCAAGGAGACGGCCGATCGCAGCAACCAGCTCGCGAACGCGCTCGCGGCCCGCGGAGTCCGCGCCCGCGACCGGATCGCCTTGTTGTGCCGCAACCACGCCGCGATGGTCGAGTCACTGATCGCGTGCAGCAAACTCGGGGTGGACGCGATCCTGCTCAACACCGGGCTTTCCGCCGGCGCGGTCGCGGACGTGATCGGGTTGCACAAACCGGTCGCGGTGCTCGCCGACGACGAGTTCTCGCGGATCATCGCCGGCATCCCCGGTGATTTCTTGCGGCTGTCCACCTGGCCGGAGACCGAGAACGGTTACCCGACCATCGATCAGCTGATCGCCGGGGTGCCCGCGACGAAACTCAAACCGGTGGACCGGATCGGGAGGCTGGTCGTCCTCACGTCGGGCACCACGGGAACCCCCAAAGGCGCGCGCCGTCCCACCCCGAAGGGATTGTCGACGTCGGCCGCCATGCTCGACCGCATCCCGCTCCACTCCGGCGACCGGTTCGTGGTGGCCGCACCGCTGTTCCACAGCTGGGGGCTCGCCGGCCTGCAGATCGGGATGGCCGTACGCGCGTCCTTGTCGCTGATCCGCCGGTTCGACGCCGAAGAGATACTGCGGACCATCGCCGAACACCGCTGCGGAGTGCTGTTCGCCGTTCCCATCATGTTGCAGCGCATCCTCGATCTGCCGGAACGGATCCGCGCCCGCTACGACCTGTCGTCGCTGCGGATCGTCGCCAGCAGCGGATCCGCGCTGCCTGGCACGATCGTCACCGAGTTCATGGACACCTTCGGCGACGTGCTCTACAACTTCTACGGCTCCACCGAGGTTTCTTGGGCCAGCATCGCCACGCCCGAGGACCTGCGCGCCGCGCCGACCACCGCCGGCCGCTGCCCGCCCGGCACCCGCGTCGCCATCCTCGACGACGACCACAACCGTGTCCCGCCGGGCTGGGAGGGACAGATCTTCGTCGGCAACGACATGCTTTTCGACGGCTACACCGACGGCGCCAGCGTGCCCCGCGCGGAGAACATGATGGCGACCGGCGACGTCGGCTATCAGGACGCGGCCGGACGGCTGTTCGTCACCGGCCGGGCGGACGAGATGATCGTGTCCGGTGGGGAGAACGTGTCCCCCCGCCCGGTCGAGGAGGCCATCGTCGCCCTGCCCGGCGTCCACGAAGCCGCGGTGATCGGCGTGCCGGATCGCGAATTCGGGCAACGGTTCGCCGCCTACATCGTGCCGAAACGCGGTGCCCGCATGAGCGCGGACGACGTCCGCGCCTACATCCACCACCGGCTGGCCCGCTTCGCGGTTCCGCGGGACGTGTACTTCGTCGAGGAGCTGCCCCGGAACGCGACCGGCAAGGTGCTCAAGCGGTTGCTGCGGGACGAGACCTGGCCGATCGATCAGTAGCATGCCGCTCCCGCAGCAGGAACCGCTGGATCTTCCCGCTGGGCGTCTTGGGCAGCTCCGGTACGAAGTGGACCTCACGCGGGTAGGCGTGTGCGGCGAACCGGGTCTTCACCAGCTGCTGCAACTCCGCCACCAGCTCCGTGTCGGCTGAGACGCCGTCCCGCGCCACCACGTACGCCACGACCACCTCGCCGCGCAACGCGTCCGGGACACCGACGACGGCGCATTCGGCCACGGCGGAATGCTGCTGCAGAACGCTTTCCACGTCGAACGGGCCGATGCGGTAGCCCGCCATCAGGATGACGTCGTCGTCCCGCGAGGCGAAGGTCAAGTAACCGTCGGTGTCCTTGGCGGCCACGTCGCCGGTGTAGTACCAGCGGCCGTCGGGGCTGAAGCGCGCGGCGGTGCGCTCGGGCGCGTCGCGGTAGCCCCGGAACCACACCAGCGGGCTCGCCAGGAGATCCACGGCGACGCGTCCGCGTTCCCCCGGCTCGGCAACCACATCGGCGTCCTCGCGGAGGACCTCGACCGCGAAGCCCGGCAGGACCCGTCCCATCGAGCCGGGCTTGACCTCCGAGCGGAGGTCCGGATGCCACGCGTTGCCCACCACCATGCCGAGTTCCGTCTGTCCATAGTGGTCGTAAACGCCGACGCCGAGCTTCGCCGACGCCCACTCCAGGACGTCCGGGGTCAGCGGTTCCCCCGCCGAAGAGCAGTGCCGCAGGCGGAGGCCGTCCGGCACCGGGGCGGCCGAGTTCCGGAGCGCGCGATACACCGTCGGAGCGGCGGCGAAGTTGGTGACGCCGAACCGCTCCAGTACCGCCCACGTCAGTTCGGCGGAGAAACCCGCGTGCAGCAACAGACTCCGCCTGCCGGTCGCCATCGGTGTCATGATCGCGTAGTACAGACCGTAGGCCCAGCCCGGGTCGGCGGCGTTCCAGAAGACGTCGTCGGCGCGGACGTCGAGCGCGAAGTCCTGGTACGCCTGGAAACCCGCGAGCGCACGGAGAGGAATCGGGACGGCCTTGGGCGTTCCCGTTGTCCCGGAGGTGAACAGCTCGACCAGGACGCCGGACCCGCCGGTCGCCGCGGCTCCCGGCAGCGGCGCGGCGTCGGCCAGCATCTCTCGGAACGACAGATCGCCCGCCTCGCCGTCCCCGACGACCACGATCCGCCGCGCGGGGTCGTCCGGCAGATCGGCGGACGGCGTCAGTTTCGAGCGCTGACCGGCGTCGACGATGACGACCTTCGTGTCGTTGCCGGTGACGCGCAGCGCGATGGCGGGCGGCGCGAACGCCGTGAACAGCGGGACGTGCACCGCGCCCAGCCGCCAGATCGCCAGCAGCGCCACGACCAGCTCCGCCGACTTGCCCATCAACGTCGCGACCCGGTCCCCCGGCCCGACCCCGAGGCCGAGCAGTGCCCCGGCGAAGCGTTCCGACTGCTCGCGCAGCTCTCCGTAGGTGAGCTCGTGGCTGGTCAGGTCCGCTTCGACCACGGTGAACGCGACCGCCTCCGCCGGATGCCGGCCGCACAACAGCGTCGCCGCGCAGGCCCCCTCGTCGTCGTAGACCTCGAGCAGCCGCCGGACGTGAGCTTCGGTCATCGTTTCTCCCGGGACGTTGGCGAAGGCGTACAGTTCCGGAAATCGTGCGGGCGGACCCGATCCGTCCACCACCCCCGATCCAGGGGGATCACCAAGGAGGGTGAGCCGATGCCGGTCGACGACGCCCAGCTCCTCGGCGCGGTCTCGGACCTGCGCCGCGACACCGGCCTGCCGGTCGGGTTCGCCGGGGTCGCCGGCACGTCACCGCGGATGCGGCTGACCGCGTTCCTGGGCAACCGCGGCACCGCGTTGAACGGCCTGTCCGTCCGCGCGGGCCGCGGACTCGGCGGCAAGGCGCTCGCGCTGACCCGGCCGGTGGTCGCCAACGACTATCACAGCGCCACCACGATCAGTCACGACTACGACGAGCCGGTCCGCGACGAGGGCATCCACTCGGTGGTCGCGATCCCCGTCGTCGTGCGCCGCCGTGTCCGCGCCGTCCTCTACGGCGGCCTGCGCGACGAGGCCACTCTCTCCGACCGGACGATCACCGCCGCCCTGCACGCCGCGCGCGATCTCGAACAGACGTTGGCCGTCGAGGACGAGATCGAGAAGCGGCTGGCGGAGGCCCAGCCCCTGGCGGAACACCGCGAGGAGGCCGCGCCGCGCGAACGGCTGCGAGAGGTCTACGGCGAGCTCCGGGCGCTCTCCGGCCAGATCACCGACAACGTTCTCCGTGACCGCCTCGACGCGGTGTGCGACAACCTCACCGGCACCGCTTCCCCGGTGGTGCGCCTGGCGCCCAGGGAACTGGACACCGTCGCGCTCGTCGCACTCGGCCTGACGAACGCCGAGATCGCGCACCGGCTCGGGCTGACCGCGGAGACGGTCAAGAGTTACCTGCGGGACGCGATGCGCAAGCTCGACGCGACGTCCCGGTTGCAGGCGGTCACGCACGCGCGGCGGATGGGCCTGCTTCCCTGACTCAGCCCGCGGGCACGGGCGAGATCGACGAGATGCAGTACTTGTCGCCTGCCTCCCGCCGCACCTCCATCGTCCCGGTGAAGCTCTCGCTGGAGTCCAGGGTGCCGGTCATCGTCACCACGATCAGATCCGGACCCGCCGCGCGCGGTTCTTGCGCGGTGAGCGACGCGTTGCGGGCGCCGTATTCCTTCACCGCCTTGCGGACCTTGTCCTTGGCGTCCGCGCAGGCCGACTCGGCGGCCTTCTCGGGCTCGTCACCGAACACCGCGAGGATGAACTTGCCCGCCAGCACCGAGCCCCAATTGAGGTGCAGCGGAGCCTCCGACCCGCTCGCCGAGTTCGAGGACTTGCTGTCGCTCAGCAGGAAACCGGGCGCGACGAACGCGAGGATCACGAAGACGACCACCACGAGCGCGCCACCGCCGGCGATCATCCCGATCAGCAGGCCGTTGCCCTTTTTCGGCGGCTGCGGTCCCGGGTACTGAGGCCCGCCGTAACCCGGCGGAGGGTAGCCCTGCTGCGAGTACTGCTGCTGGGGATACTGCTGTTGCGGGTATTGGTGCTGGGGCTGGGCCTGCTGCCACTGCGGCCCTTGTGGGTACGACATCGACGCTTCCTTCCCCCGAGCAACCTGTGCGCGAGGAATCTACCGTCCCCTTCGGACAGTCGATCACGCGTGTCTGGATGGACGACACGCGTGATTGGACGGACGACACGCGTGATTGGATGGACGGCTCACGGCGGAGCCCTGGCCACGGGCGTGTCGTCCGTCTGATCACGCGTGTCGTCCGTCTGATCACGCGTGTCGTCCGTTTAGTCACCTGAGAAGCCGGTCAGTCTCGAAAGTGGTGGGGACGGCGCAGGGGTGTCCATGAAGGATTAGGACATTGAACGTCCAAAATCCCTCATGGACACTCTTCACCGCTCAAGAATCCCTACAATCCGCCCATGAGACGGCTGGCCGTGGTGGTCTTCAACGGGGCGTCGCTCGGCGCGATGTCCTTCGCGTTCGGCGTGTTCGAGATGGCTTCGGCCTTCGGGGAGCTGCCCGACCTCGACCTCAGGGTCGTCGGCGGCGAACCGGGGACCGCGCTGCGAGGCGGCGGGCTGACCGTGCCGGTCCCCGAAGACCTCGGCGCGGTCCGGGACGCGGATCTGGTGCTGGTACCGAACTGGCGGTCGCCGATGGAGGATCCGCCGGAAGCCGCTCTGGAGGCGCTCCGCGCGGCCCACGACCGGGGAGCCCGGGTGGCCGGACTGTGCAGCGGCGCCTTCGTCCTGGCCGCCGCCGGGCTGCTCGACGGGCGCCCCGCGACCACGCACTGGGCGATGGCACCGCTGCTCGCGGCCCGGTTCCCGGCCGTACGTCTCGACGAATCGGTGCTCTACATCGACGACGGCGACATCCTGACCTCGGGCGGCGGCGCGGCGGGCATGGATCTCGGCCTGCATCTGATCCGCTCGTGGTGCGGCGCGGAGGTGGCGAACCGGCTGGCGAAGGGCATGGTCGTCCCGCCGCACCGGCCCGGCGGGCAGGCTCAGTACATCGAGTCGCCGATGCCGGACCTCGACGACGGCGACCCGGTGTCGGAGACGATGGCCTGGGCGCTGACCCGGCTGGACACGGCGCTCCCGGTCGACGAACTCGCCAGGCGGGCGCATATGAGCAGGCGCAACTACGATCGCCGGTTCCGCGAGATCACCGGTGCCGCGCCCGGCACCTGGCTGACCCACCAGCGCGTCATCCGCGCGCAGCAACTGCTCGAATCGACCGATCTCCCGGTCGACGAGATCGCCAGGTATTGCGGGTTCTCCTCGTCCGCCGCGCTCCGCCCGCATTTCCGGCGGCAGGTCGGGGTCACGCCGGTGTCCTACCGGGAGACGTTCGGGACCAGGCTGGGCGTGCCCGAACCCATCCTGTCCTGAAACGAACCTCGGTTGGCGAAAACACCGCTCACGGCCGGCACCTCGGTCCGGCAACGATGAGGACATGACCGAAGACAGCCGTTCCTTCCTCAACCGCCGGTCCATGCTCACCCTCGGGGCGGGGGCCGCGGCCGCGCTGGTGGCCTCGGGTGGCATCGCCGAGGCCGCCCAGTCCGGCGCTCCCGACGACGCGGCACTCGCCCGGTCCCTCTCCGGCGGTTTCCGCAGCGAATACGCCCACGTCAACGGGACCCGGCTGCACTACGTCGCCGGTGGCCGGGGCGAGCCGCTGATCCTGCTGCCGGGCTGGCCGGAGACGTGGTGGCAGTACCGCAAGGTCATGCCGGAGCTGGCGAAGCGGTACCGCGTCATCGCCGTCGACCTGCGGGGCATGGGCGGCTCGGGCAAACCGCAAGGCGGATACGACAAGAAGACGATGGCCCGCGACATCTTCGAACTCCTGCGCACGCTGGGCCTCCGGCAGGCGCATATCGCCGGGCACGACATCGGCGCCATGGTCGCGTTCGCCTTCGCCGCCAACCACCCCGAAGCCACGAAGACCGTCACGCTCATGGACGTCTCACACCCGGACGAAAGCCTGTACCAGCTCCCCATGCTGGCTCCGCCCGGGCAACCGGTGAACGTCTGGTGGTTCGCCTTCAACCAGGTCGCGGCCCTGCCCGAACAGCTGCTGACCGGCCGGTCGCGCTTTCTCGTCGACTGGATGTTCGACCATCTCGCGGCCGATCCGGCCTCGATCGGGGCCAGGGACCGGGCGATCTACGCCGCCGCGTACGACCGCCCGGACGCGATCCGCGCGGGGAACGGCTGGTACCAGGCGTTCGGCACGGACATCGAGGATCAGAAGGCCTACGCGAAGATCACCGCCCCGATGCTGGGGCTGGGCTCGGAGTTCAACTACGACTATCTCGCCGCGGTCCTTCCGTCGAAGGCGGTCGACGTCCGGGTGCGGAAGGTCTCCGGTTCCGGGCACTTCGTCGCGGAGGAGCAGCCGCGGACGGTCATCGACGAGCTACGGACCTTTCTCGGGTGAGGCGTATACCCCGAATGGGTCAACACCGCCCGACGAACGGACCGATTCACTCGGTCAGGTGAAAGACGCGGTCGCGCGTCATTCTCGCGCCGGGTTCCCCTCTTCTCTGGTGTGTCGGTACCGGCCGGGCAGCCCCCCGAACGGCCGGTACCGACACGGAAGTTCAGCTCAACCGATCCACCAGCGGGCCTTGTAGATCCACGCGCCGTGCAGCGCCAGCTCGGCGCGTGGAAAGGCCAGCCGGACGGTGTCCGTGCACCACGTGCACAGGTGACCTTCCTGCACCGAGGCGGTCAGGATCTGCCCGGTCCGCGGGTTCGTCGACACACTCTTCACATGCGGCCGGTCGATCTCCCGCGCGCCCGCGTAGCGCCGGCTGAACCCGCCACTCGTCTTCGAGAACCGGTACACCCCCGCTTCCGTGGTCACCCACAGCAGATCCGGCCGACCCGGGACCGGCTGAAGGTCGTGCCCGCCCTTGCTCGGCACCGCCACGGACCGCTGCTCGGTGAGCACCGGCGCGGCGGGCGAGCCGCCGACGTTCAACGCGACGAGCGCGTCGGTGCCCAGCGCCCACAACACGTTCCGCCCGCCGTCCCACACCACGCCGTGCGCCCCCACCAGCCGGTACTCCGTGTACGTCGTCGAACGCTGCCCTTGCGAAGCGGTGTAGACCCGCACCCAGCCACCGGTGCTGGCCGCCACCGCGACGTTCCCGTCCGGCAGCAGTTCGATGCTGTGCGGGTTGGCGGGCCCGCCCACGTTCGCGGCCCAGTACGCCCGGTCGCCCGCCGGATACGGCACGACGGCGGCGAAACCGCCCGACGCCGACGTCAGCAGGTACTTCTCGCCACCTCGCTCGGCGAGCTTCGCGTCGCTCGGGTTGCTCCACGAACCCACCAGGTCCGCCAGCCCGTTGGCGGCGTTCGGCGCCCACGCCCAGCTCACGTTCCGGTTCTGCCAAGAGGCCCGGTCGGCGGGCAGGACCAGGATCCGCTTGGACGCCTGCTCGGTGATGACGATCGACCCGCGATCGCGTGCGCCCGTGTCCGCCACCGCCGGCGCGGACGCCGCGACCGACAGGCCCACGACGGCCAGCGCCGCCAAGGATTTTCGCATGATCTTCATGGGGAGAACCGAACCCGTCCAGGGTGACGGACAGATGGCGGCGGCCCGAAACGTGGATGTCGACGAGATGATCCCAGGTCAGAGGCTCGCCTCGGACCGCCGGAGCAGCACTTCGCCGACCTGGCGGCGGGCCGTCATCGGCACCGGGCGGCCGTACCCGAAGCGCAACACCGTGTGCGGCCGGCCGAGATCGGCGAAGATCCGGTCCATCGCGGCCCGGGTCTCCGGGGTTTCGAACGGCCTGCCGACGAACGACGTCGCGAGGCCGGCGGCCGTCGCCGTCAGCAGGACCCGCTGCAGCACCATGCCCGCCCGGAGATCCGCGGCGGGCCCGCCGTCCGCGGTCAGCACCGCGCCGAGCACCGGCTCACCGCCCTCGGGCTCGGCGGTGACGAAGGACTCCTGCGCGGGAATACGGTGCGCGGGCGGTGGTCCGGTCGGTGCCTGCACGCCGTCCGGCGCGTTCGCCGTCCGCCTGGTCCACAACGCGACCTCCGCCTGGAACGCGCCGTTGCGCGCCTGCGCGGCCTCGGCCCGGTGCAGCACGCGCGCGATCGCGTTCGCCCGGTCACCACGCCCGAACAGCTCCAGCAGCCCGCCCTCCACGAGCGCGGCCGCCCGCAACGTCGTCCGCGCCCACACGGGCACCGGCCGGTCCAGGAAAGGACGGCGGTTCGTGTGCCGCCGGAAGACGACTTCGGCCAGCCTTCGCTCCTCCGGCGAGGAGAACCGGTCGCCATCGATCTCGAGTTCGGCGAGCAGATCGGGTTCGTCCGGTTTCGGCACCACCCGCAGCGAAAGGGTCTTGCCGTTGGCCCGCAACGAAATCATCAGGTTGAACATCGCCGCGCCGCACGACAGCCGCGCCTCTCGGCCGTCCGGGTCGGCGATCCGGAGCACCCTGCCGCGGTCGAGCCACACCTCGATCCGGTCCCGGTCGACGACGAACCGCCACGGCTGGGTGTTGAGCGGGGACGGCGCGCGGACGGCGGCCGCCACCGCCTGATCTACGTGAGTCGGCAACGGGATTCTCATCGTGGTCTCTCTCCGAAGACGAGGGTTGGTCCACCTTCGGCCGGGGTACCCGGCGACCGCAACGGCCGCCGGTCACGAATTCCGAGGACTTTCGCCCCCGATTCCGGGAGCGAGGACCAAGGACCCTGTGCCACGAACGGCGGTGATGGGAGTCTCGATGACCGGAACGGAGCCGACGATGACGGACAAGTGGACGATCGACGTTTCCCTGCAGCACGAGCCGTACCGGGTGCGCGCGGAAGCGTTGCTCCGGCTCGAAGACGGTGGCGAGTTCGTCGGTGTCGGAATCGCGGAGGCCGGGCTGAGAAACGGTTCGGCCTCCCAGATCGGCTCCTATCTCGCGGTGACCCGGGCGCTTTCCGACCTCACCGCCGAACTGCTGGAGACCGTCGCCTCCGACGTCGCCCGCTCGGTCGAAGTGGACGGGATCCTCACCGCCCAGTCGACGAACTGACCGCGGTCAGCGCAAGGGGGCGGACCACTCGGCCTTGGTTCCGCCCCCTTCCTTCGTCTCCGCCCGGAAGGTCCCACCCGCTCTTTCCGCGCGATCGCGCAGATTCCGCAACCCGCCGGGCCCGCCCGGCTCACCGGAGATCCCGGTACCGTCGTCGGTGACGACGATCCGCAGGACGTCGTCCTTCACCGCGACGCTCACCGAAACCGCGCTCGCCCGCGCGTGCCGGACCACGTTGCCGACCGATTCCCGCACCACCGCTTCGGCGTGTTCGGCGAAGGCGAGCGGAATGGAGTCGAGCGGCCCGGACAGACTGACCGTCGGATGGGTGGGGGTGTCGTCGGTGAGTTCGGCGATCGAGTCGTACAGCCGGTGCCGCAGCCGCACTCCCCGCTGGCCCGCCTCGCCGCCGTGGAGATCGAAGATCGCCGTGCGGATCTCGTGCACGATCTCGTGCATCTGGTCGATGCTTTCGCCGATCCGCCGCCGTAGTTCCGGCGAGTCCGCACGGCGGTGGGTGCTCTGCATCGCGAGGCCGACCGCGAACAACCGCTGGATCACGTGGTCGTGCAGATCCCTGGCGATCCGGTCGCGGTCGGCGAGTACGTCGAGTTCCCTGGCCGTGCGCTGCCGCGCCGCCAGTTGCAGCGCGAGCGCGGCTTGGTCGGCGAAGGAGGCCACCACCGGCAACTGGGCGAGCTCGAACGGGACGGCGCCCGGGTTCCGCACCGCCATCAGCACGCCGGACGTCCGCTCCCGCGCCCGGAGCGGCACGACGAGCGTCGGGCCGAGGCACAACTCCCCTTCGTCGCCGAGCACGAGTTCGGGCACACTGCGCGGGGTCCGGTCACGGTAGACCGCCCCCGGCAACGAAGTGGCGACGGTGATCCGCACACCGGTCAGGTCCGCCGCCCGTGCGCCCGCGCAGACGGCGATGGTGAGTTCGTCGGCCTCGTCCTCCCCGTCCGGGCTGACGTCGAGCCGTCCGGGACCGGGTAGCGCCAGCAGGGTGAGATCCGACCCGGTGAGTTCCAGCGCCCGGCCCGCGATCAGGTTGAGCGCGTCGACGGGATCGGTTCCGCCCAGCAGTTCCGTGGTCACCTCACTGGTCGCGGCCTGCCACCGCTGGCGGATCCGCGTCTGCTCGTAGAGGTGGGCGTTCTCGATCGCGATCCCGGCCGCGGCGGCGAGTGCCTGGACGACCACCTCGTCGTCGTCGGTGAAACTCTCCCCGCGTTTCTCGGTGAGGTAGAGATTTCCGAACACTTCGTCGCGCACCCGGATCGGCACCCCGAGGAACGAACGCATCGGCGGATGACAAGGCGGGAATCCGACCGACGCGGGATGTCGCGAAATGTCGGCCAGCCGCACCGGTTTCGCCTCGTCGATGACGAAACCCAGCAGCCCGTGCCCCTTCGGGAGATGCCCGATCTGTTCCTTCGTCTCGCCGTCGATGCCGAGATAGACGAATTCGGCGAGCGATCCGTCGTCCGCGATCACCCCGAGCGCGCCGTAAGTGGCTTCGCCGAGTTCGATCGCCGCCTGCACTATCCGGCGCAGCGTCGCGTCCAACTCCAGCCCCGACGCGACCGCGAGCACCGCTTCGAGCAGGCCGTCCATCTTGTCGCGGGTGCCGATGAGCCGTTCGATGCGGTCCTGGAGGTCCCGCAGGACCTCACGAACCCGCAGCTGGGAAAGGGCACCGGTGATCCGGTCGTCGTTCCCGCCCAGCCGGTCATGAGCCGACATCCTGCTGCGCCTCCGAAGATCGGGACGAGTCGCGGCCGTGGTGACTTTCTCCTCTTTCGGCCCCGTACCGCGGGCGGGGACCGTCTCACGAGACAACCTTATTGCCCGTGGCGCGGCGGCGGGGGAAATCATGACCATACAAGTCACCAGGGTCGGACGCTTGAACTCCGAACAGGTGAATTCCGTGCTCCGGTCGGCAACGCTGGCCCCATCGACGCACAACACCCAGCCGTGGCTCTTCCGATGTACCGGCTCCGGGATCGAAGTCCACGCCGATCCGCGCCGGATCCTGCCCGCCACGGATCCGGACGGCCGGGAAATCGTTCTCTCGTGCGGTGCCGCCCTGTTCACGCTCCGGACGGCGATTCACGCACTCGGCTTCCATCCGGCGACGACCCTGATGCCGAGCCGCGCCGATCCCGATCTGCTGGCCGTCGTCCGGCCGCTTGCCGAGCGCACCCCGGATCCGAAGGTCGTCGGGTTGGCCCGCGCGATCCCTCGCCGTCGGACCAACCGGCGGCCGTTCGTGTCCGACGTCGTCCCGAAGACCACGCTCACCGCGCTCCGTCACGCGACCGAACTCGAGCACGCGTGGATGTCGCGCCTCGACGCCGAACAGTGCCGGCTGCTACGGGATCTCACCGCCCGTGCCCGCCGCGAGCAACTCGCCGATCCCGCGTTCATCGCCGAACTCGGCCGCTGGACCGGTCTGGACGCGAGCACTCGCGACGGGGTGCCGTCCTACGCGATGGAGGGCTCCCCCGCCGACGAAAGCTGGCTCCTCGACGAATTCGGCGAACCTCACAGCAGCACGGCGTCCCCGCTCGTGGTGGTGATCGGATCGCTGACCGACGAACGGCTCGACCGACTGCAAGCCGGCCAGGCGCTGCAACGGGCCCTGCTGACCGCGACCTGCGCGGGCCTGGACGCGTCGTTCATCTCGCCGCCGATCATGGTGCGCAAGGCACGTGCCGAGCTCCGGCGTCTCCTCGGCTGCGGGGTGTGGCCGCAGGTGCTGCTGCGGGTCGGTTACGGGTCGTCGCTGCCGTGGACTCCCCGGCGCCCGCTGGAGGACATGCTGCTCGACACGCTCATTTCCGCTTGAGCCGGGCCGAATCCTTCACTGCCGCCGCAGTTCCGTGGCCAGCACGGCCGCCTGCGTCCGCCGCTGCATCCCGAGTTTCGTCAGCAGCCGGGACACGTAGTTCTTCACGGTCTTCTCCGCGAGGAACATCCGCTCGGCGATCTGCCGGTTGGTCAGTCCCTCGCCGATCAGTTCGAGCAGGGTGCGTTCCTGGTCGGAAAGCCCGGCGAGCGGCCCTTTCTTGGCGGTGTCGTCGCGGAACTTCGCCATCAGCGTCGCGGCGGCCCGCGTGTCCAGCAACGATCGGCCGAGGCCGACGTCCTTGACCGCCGCCACCAGGTCCATCCCCCGGATGTCCTTGATGACGTATCCGCTCGCCCCCGCCATGATCGCGTCCAGCATCGCCTGCTCGTCGGTGTAGGAGGTGAGCATCAGGCATTTCAGCTCGGGCACCTTGGAGCGCAGTTCCCTGGCGAGTTCGACGCCGTTGCCGTCCGGCAGCCGCACGTCGAGCACGGCGACATCCGGCCGCAGAGCCGGAATCCTCGCCAGCGCCTGGGAAAACGTGGCGGCCTGCCCGACGACGCACAGGTCGGCGTCCTCCTCGAGCATGTCCGCGACCCCTCGACGGACCACCTCGTGATCGTCGACCAGAAACACCCGGAGCATTCCGACCTCCACGGTTTCCCCCCTCGGATGAGTAGCGTACGGCGCACGGCCGGTCACTGCGACAGGCCAAAGGGCCCTGTTCCGCGCCCGTTCGAGTGGCTGCCGCCGACCGGACCAGGTTCATTTGCATCATTCGAGTCAGGACGTTCTGTTCTTCCGGAGCAGCCCGGCCGCTGCGACGATCACCTCATGTCCGAGACCACGCTTTCGCCGGCCCCCTCGGCCGGATCTTCCGACCCGGCCGACGACCTCGTGGCCATGCGCGACCGCATCCGCTTCTACCGGGCCCGCGCCGAGCAACTCCAGTACGCGCTCGACCACCGGCTGCCCATCGAACAGGCGAAGGGTATCCTCGCCGAGCGTTACCAGATCGACATCGACGCAGCGTTCGAACTGCTTCGTTCGTTCTGCCGCAACAACAACATGAAGATCCACGACGTCGCCAGGACACTCATCGAGCAGCCCAGCGAAGGCGACCGCCGGATCTCTTGCTGAGTCACGCCAAGTTCGGCGGGGGGCCCGCGACCACCACCGGAGCCGCAGACCGCGCGGGCTCGGACCGGGTGATGAATCGAACGCCGCCCCCCAGACTCCGGGTGCTCGTCGCGGACGACAACCCGGTCATCGGCGACGCCCTGCGCGCCCTCCTGGAATCCGAACCGGATATCGAGGTGGTCGCCGTCGCGCTCGACGCCGGTGAAGCGGTCGCGCTCGCGGAACTGCTGGCCCCGGAGGTCGCCCTGCTGGACGTGCGGATCCCCGGCGGAGGCGGCGCGTGGATGGCGCGCGAGATCCGGCGCCGGGTGCCTCATACGCGGCTGATGGCGTTCTCCGCGCACAGCGACACGCGGTCCATCGCCCAAATGGCGTCCGCGGGCGTCACCGAATACCTCGTGAAGGGCAGCCCCAACACGGAGATCGTCGCGGCCATCCGCCGCGTCTGCGCGAACAGCGCCAACGGGACCGAGTAGCCCGCCGCTCAATCCGCGAGCCAGCGTTCCATGCACGCCAGCAGTTCCTCCGCGTTCACGGGTTTGGTGACGTAATCGCTCGCCCCGGCGGCGAAACTCTTCTCCCGGTCCCCTTCCATCGCTTTCGCGGTCACCGTGATGATCGGCAGGCCGGCGAACTTCGGCATCTCGCGGATCGCGGCGGTCGTCGCGTGGCCGTCCATCTCCGGCATCATCACGTCCATCAGGATCAGGTCGATGTCGTCGTCGGCCAGCAGTTCCTCGATGCCCTTGCGGCCGTTGGGCGCGTGTACGACCGACAGTCCGTGCAGTTCGAGCATCCCCGAGATCGCGTACACGTTGCGGGGGTCGTCGTCGACGAGCAAGACCTTGCGCCCCCGCAGGCGCGGCGGGCCGGCGGGCGGACCGGACGGCTGGTCGTCCGGCGACGGCACCGTCACCTCCGGCTGCTGCATCAGTGGCAGGATGCCTTCGAGTTCGCTGGCCGAGATGTGCAGCATGATGCGTTCCCGCAGCATGTCCAGCGACGGCAGCAATTCGACCGGATGCACCTTCGCGTGCCCGTGCAGCAACCGGTCCTGCGCCGCACTGAGCTTGCGCGTCGCGTATGCCAGCACCGGGACCTCGACGGGGTCCGGCCCCTCGGCGAGCCGTTTGAGGAAGCTCAACGCGCTGGTCCCGGGGATGCTGGTGTCGAGGACGACGCAGCGGTAGCTCTCCCGCTTCACCTCCTCGAACGCTTCCGCCGGATCGGCCACCGCGCGGACCCGGACCGAGCCGTGGCTGTCCGCGACGTCGGCCGCGACACCGCGGGCGAGCAAGGTCAGCAGGCTGTTCCGCTCGCCCTCCACGACCAGGACCCGCCGCTCCGCGCCCACCTTGTCCACAGTGGACTCGTCCATGCTCACGGGCCCGGCGAACCTGGCCACCGGCAGATAGAGCGTGAAGGTGCTGCCCGTCCCCAGCACACTGTCCGCCCGGATCTCACCGCCGAGCAGGTACGCGACCTCCCGGCTGATCGACAGGCCGAGGCCGGTCCCGCCGTACTTGCGGCTGGTGGTGCCGTCGGCCTGCTGGAAGGCCCCGAAGATCGATTCGAGATTCTCCTCGGCGATCCCGATCCCGGTGTCGATGACGCTGAAGGCCACCAGTGATTCGTGCGGGAGCGCCCCCGACGGCGAAACGACGGTGTCGACCAGTTCGACCCGCAGTTCCACGCTGCCGTCTTCGGTGAACTTGACCGCGTTCGACAGCAGGTTCCGCAGCACCTGCCGGAGCCGCTGCTCGTCGGTGAAGAGCAGTTCCGGCACGTTCGGTTCGACCGTGACCTGGAAGTCGAGCCCCTTCTCCGCGGTCAGCGGACGGAAGGTCGTGCCGACGTAGTCGAGCAGCTGGCGTAGCGGGAACGGCTCGTGGTGGATGTCCATCTTGCCGGCCTCGACCTTCGAAAGGTCGAGGATGTCGTTGATCAGTTGCAGCAGGTCGGTGCCCGCGGACTGGATCACCTTGGCGAACTCGACCTGTTTGGGCGTCAGGTTCTGGGTCGAATTCTGCGACAGGACCCCGGCGAGGATCAGCAGGCTGGTCAACGGGGTACGGAGTTCGTGCGACATGTTCGCCAGGAACTCCGACTTGTACTTCGAAGCCAGCGCGAGCTGCTGCGCGCGTTCCTCGATCTCCTGGCGCGCCTGCTCGATTTCGAAGTTCTTCACCTCGATGTCCCGGTTCTGCCGCGCGAGGAGTTCGGCCTTCTCCTCCAGTTCCGCGTTCGACACCTGGAGTTTCGCCTGCTGCGCTTGGAGTTCCTCCGAGCGGGCCTGGAGCTCCTCGGCGAGCCGCTGGGACTCCTCCAGCAGCGAGTCGGTCCGCGCGTTGGCGATGATCGTGTTGACGTTGACCCCGATGGTCTCCATCAGCTGTTCGAGGAAATCCTTGCGGACGGCGGTGAATCCACCGAACGACGCCAGTTCGATGACCCCGAGCACCTGGTCCTCGAACACGATCGGCAAGACGATCAGGGTGACCGGCGGGGCGGAGCCGAGGCTCGACGAGATCTTCACGAAACCCGGCGGCGTCCGGTCGACCACGATCGGTTTCTTGGTCTGCGCGGCCTGGCCTATCAGCGACTGCCCCATGGCGAAATCCACGGGTGTGCCCGGGTCCTCGCTGTGCCCGTAGCTGGTGATCAGCCGCAGCCGGGTGCCCTGGTCACCGGATTCGGTGAGGAACAGCGTCCCGTGCTGGGCGCCGACCAGCGGGGTCAGCTCGTTCATGATGAGCGTGGCCACCACCCGCAGGTCCCGGTGTCCCTGCATGAGGCCGGAGATCCGCGCCAGGTTGGTGTTGAGCCAGTCCTGCTCTTCGTTCGCCCGCGTGGTCTCGCGCAGCGACTGGACCATCGCGTTGATGTTGTCCTTCAGCTCCGCGACCTCGCCCTGTGCCTCGACGGAGATCGACCGGGTGAGGTCGCCGGTGGCCACCGCGCTGGTGACCTCGGCGATCGCCCGGACCTGGCGGGTCAGATTCCCGGCCAGCTCGTTGACGTTCTCCGTCAGCCGCTTCCAGGTGCCCGAAACGCCTTCGACCTCGGCCTGGCCGCCGAGCCGTCCCTCGCTGCCGACCTCGCGCGCCACGCGCGTGACCTCCGCGGCGAACGCCGAAAGCTGGTCGACCATCGTGTTGATGGTGGTCTTGAGTTCCAGGATCTCACCGCGGGCGTCGACGTCGATCTTGCGGGACAGGTCGCCCTGCGCGACCGCGGTGGTCACCTGGGCGATGTTGCGGACCTGGCCGGTGAGGTTGTTCGCCATCGAGTTGACGTTGTCGGTGAGGTCCTTCCAGGTCCCGGCGACGTTCGGCACCCTGGCCTGCCCGCCGAGGATGCCCTCGGTGCCGACCTCGCGCGCCACGCGCGTGACCTCGTCCGCGAACGCCGACAGCGTGTCGACCATCGTGTTGATCGTCTGCGCGAGCGCGGCGACCTCGCCCTTGGCCTCGACGGTGATCTTCTGCGACAGGTCACCCCTGGCGACCGCGGTCGCCACCTGGGCGATGGAACGCACCTGGTCGGTCAGGTTGTCGGCCATGACATTGACCGACTCGGTCAACCCCTTCCAGGTACCCGACACACCCTTGACATCCGCCTGACCACCCAACCGCCCCTCGGTCCCGACCTCCCGCGCCACCCGCGTCACTTCATCGGCGAACGACGACAACTGGCCGACCATCGTGTTGATGGTGTCCTTGAGCTCCAGGATCTCGCCGCGGGCGTCGACGCGGATCTTCTGCGACAGATCACCCTTCGCCACCGCCGTGGTGACCTCGGCGATGGACCGCACCTGGTCGGTCAGGTTGTCGGCCATGACATTGACCGACTCGGTCAACCCCTTCCAGGTACCCGACACACCCTTGACATCCGCCTGACCACCCAACCGCCCCTCGGTCCCGACCTCCCGCGCCACCCGCGTGACCTCGTCGGCGAACGACGACAACTGATCCACCATCGTGTTGATCGTGTTCTTCAACTCCAGGATCTCGCCCCGCGCATCCACCGTGATCTTCTGCGACAGGTCACCTTTCGCCACCGCCGTGGCCACCTGGGCGATGGAGCGGACCTGCGCGGTGAGGTTGCCCGCCATGAAGTTCACCGACGTCGTCAGATCCCGCCAAGTGCCGGCAACCCCGGGCACCTGGGCCTGTCCGCCGAGCGCTCCTTCGGTGCCGACCTCCCGCGCCACCCGCGTGACCTCGTCGGCGAACGACGACAACTGATCCACCATCGTGTTGATCGTGTTCTTCAACTCCAGGATCTCGCCCCGCGCATCCACCGTGATCTTCTGCGACAGATCGCCTTTCGCCACCGCCGTGGTGACCTCGGCGATCGACCGCACCTGATCGGTCAGGTTGCCCGCCATGAAGTTCACCGACGTCGTCAAATCCCGCCAAGTCCCCGCCACCCCGGGGACTTCCGCCTGCCCGCCCAGCCGTCCTTCGCTGCCGACCTCCCGCGCCACCCGCGTGACCTCGTCGGCGAACGACGACAACTGATCCACCATCGTGTTGATCGTGTTCTTCAACTCGAGCATCTCGCCCTTGACGTCGACGGTGATCTTCTGGGACAGATCGCCCTTCGCCACGGCGGTCGCGACCTCGGCGATGTCGCGGACCTGCCCGGTGAGGTTGCCGGCCATCGCGTTCACCGAATCGGTGAGGTCCTTCCAGGTCCCCGAAACCGAGGGCACCGCCGCCTGGCCGCCGAGTTTCCCGTCGGTCCCCACCTCGCGCGCGACCCGGGTGACCTCGGAGGTGAACAGCGCCAGCTGATCGACCATCCCGTTGAAGACGAGCGCCATCTCGTCCATCAGGACGTCGTCCACCTGGGGCAACCGGGTGCTGAAATCGCCGTCGCGAACGGCTTTCAGTCCCTCCAGCAGCCGCTGCAGACCTTGGTCGTCGATCGCCCCGCCCACCCGGACCGTCTCTCTCGATCCACGCTTGCTTCCCGGTTCCGGCATCGAAATGCCTCCTTGTCCTGACTACCCGTGGGGAGGGCCCAGCGGAATCCAGAAGGTCACCGACGTACCTTCGCCGGGTCTGCTGGAAATCCGGAACCAGCCTTGCGCCGCTTCAGCACGTTCACGCATCGACGCCATGCCGATGTGCTCGCCCGACAACGATTCGTGCGCGCTCTCGCCGTCCGCCTTCATCCCGTCGCCGTCGTCGGCGACCGTCACCAGCAGACCTCCGTCCTGCGCGGTCAGGGAGACCACGACGGAGGTGGCGTTCGCGTGTTTACGCACGTTCACCAACGCCTCCTGCAGGATCCGGAAGGCGGTGACCACGAGGTCGGGCGGCGGCTTGACGCCGAGATCGTGCCGCAGTGCGCAGTCGAGCCCCCAGCCCGCGACCACCTCGTCGAGGTAGTCGCGGACGGAAGCGATCAGATCCTCGTCGTTCAGCGCGGGCGGCCGCAATTGGGCGACGAGGATCCGCAATCGCCGGATCGCCCCTTGGATCGCTTCGTCGAGGTGCGTCAAAGCGGGATCCCGCCGTTGTGCGGCGAGCATCTGCAACCGCATGCTCACCGCTATCATCGACTGAATGGAATCGTCGTGAACATCCCACGCGATACGGCGACGTTCGGTTTCCTGTGCCCGGACCAAATGCGCGAAAGCCAGCCGGCGTTCGGTTCTTTCCTCCAGGGTTTTCCGGCGTTCGGTGAGATCACGGGTGACTTTGCCGAAACCGACGAGGTCGCCTTGTTCGTCCCGCAACGCCGTGATCACGGTGTTGGCCCAGAACCGTTCGCCGCCGCGCCGGACTCGCCAGCCCTCGTCCTCGTGACTCCCCATCTCGGCGGCGACCAGCAGCTCCGAGGTGGGCTTGCCGTCCGCGACGTCTTTCTCGGTGTAGAAAACGGAGAAATGACGGCCGAGGATCTCGTCCTCGGAATAGCCCTTGATCCGCTCCGCCCCCGGAT
Source organism: Amycolatopsis lurida (assembly GCF_900105055.1). NCBI lineage: Bacteria > Bacillati > Actinomycetota > Actinomycetes > Pseudonocardiales > Pseudonocardiaceae > Amycolatopsis > Amycolatopsis lurida. Next base: position 413,827 of record NZ_FNTA01000002.1, on the reverse strand, counting down.
TCCAGCTGATCACGCGACCCTCGACGTCCAGCAGGTAAATGGCGTAGTCGACGACGCTGCGCATGAACAACTCGAAGAGCACAGCGCTGCGGTGGTCAGGCGTCTGTTCCGATGGCAGCATGGCCATAGTGCAGCTTGGCACTCGGATACGTCTCCCCGCTACGGCCGTTCGAGGAGGCCATTCTTGCGTGCGTGCGCCACGGCTTCGAGTTTCGAATGGGTCCCGGTCTTCACCAGGATCCGCTGCACGTGATTCCGCACGGTATTCCGCGCCAGCCGCAGTTCGTCGGCGATCCGGTCGGTTCCCGCGCCTTCGGCGATCAGCCCGAGCACCTGACGTTCCCTCAGGGTGAGTACCGGACCGAGCCTGCCCGGGCTGCCGGCCAGCATGGCCAGCGCGCCGCTGAGCAGTTCGGGGTCGATCACCACATCGCCCGCCGCGATGGTCCGGATCGCCGTGACCAGTTCGTCGAGGAGACCGGATTTCAGCAGCAGCCCGGCCCCGCCGACCTCCAGGATCCTTGCGGCGATGGCACTGTTCGCGTCGCCGGTCAGCACCAGCACCCTGCTCGACGGCGAGATCGCGCGGAACCCGGCGATGGCTTCGATCCCGTCGCCGTCCGGCAGCCGCCGATCGAGCAGCACGATGTCGGGAAGGTGCTCCTCCGCCGCGATCAGCCCGTGCGCCAAGGACTCCACCGACGCCACCAGGTCTATCTCCGGGAATTCCTCGAAGGCCGCGCCCAGCGCTTCGGCCACCATCTTGTGGTCCTCGACGAGCAGCACCCGGATCGGGGGCACGGGCTGCGGGGAGGTCGGGTTCGGCATGCACCTTCTCCGTCGATCGTGGTCTCGCCGTGCCATTGTCCGGCAGATTCCCGGAATTCGATCCCGCCGACGACCGCATTCACCCTGGTGCGAATTCACGGGCGGGCACGCGCGGCGAACTCGCGTGCCTGGAGACGGAACACGCCCGCGGCCGGATCGCACCGTGTGTTACGGCTTCAAGCACGCATGATCCGGCTTGACGCACGCGAGTTACGGCTTCAAGCACGCGAGTTACGGCCGGAGGCCGGCGCATTCTCCCACCGTCTCCGCCCCGCCCGTCGTTTCGAGGCCAACCCGTGACCCGCCGTACCCGCCTGGCGACCGAGTGGGGTCTTTGTGCCCTCGATGGCACAACCTTCGGCGGTGACCGGAACGGCCTCCGGTGGCCCATCGTCGTACGTGACGACTGCCGGACCGAGAACACGGGAAGGGTGACCGGGACGTGACCACGAGGATCTGCGAGACCCACCGCCGTCCCGGCTCACCTGCCGTCGCCCGCCGGGCACGGGTCGCGGCCGAGCTCGAGCGGCTGCCGGAGGTCGTGGCGCAACCCGAAACGCACGCTTCGCTGCTCGACGACGTCCTGACCGCGATCCGGCATCTCGACGGCGCGGCTTTGGCCACACGGTCGCGGCACCGGTTCCCGGGGTGGAACCCGCGGGACCGCCGCGTCCAGCGACTGCGCGGCTGGCTCAGCGGCGCGCCCGGCTGACCGGGCGGGTGCCCGTCACACCGGGCGCCACCGGCCGATGTCGGACTCCATCGGCACGATCCGGGTCAGCGACGAGCGGATCTTCAGCTCCATCGCCCTGTCCCGGCCCCGGGTCCCGCGAGGCGCGTACGGGTAGAAAGTGCCGCGCTCCCGGCGATAGACCATGGTCAGCTTGGGATGGCGCATGTCGCGCAGCTCGGCGAAGTCGACCGTCGTGTGCAGCAACCAGGACGCGAACCCGGCCTGGGCCAGCCGCTCGTTGACGTCGGCGAGGTCGTCGAGCAGCCAGCCGAGGTCGCCGTTCTCCCGCCAGCAGCGCACGATCGTCCGGCCGAGCCCGTCGTGGTTGACCACGTTGCGACGGACGGAGTCCCCGGCGAGCCCGGCGACGAACTCCGCCTCCGTCCCCTCACCCGGACGGCCTTCCGCGACGAAGCAGACCGTCCCCGACCCGGTGGGCGCCAGCCCATGCCCGGACCGCAGGGTCAATGCCGCGGACCTCAACTCCAGCAACGGAAGCAGGCTCGGCCGCACCGACCGGCTCCGCACCCGCAGATTTGCCAACAATGCCATGACTTCACCGCACCCTTCAGCTGCGTGAAGCCTTTCCGATTCCATCCTCGCGTCCTAGTGCCGCACGGTCGCGCATTGTCCGGGACAAGTCCCCTGTTCCGGTGACGAACGGCCCTACCAGGCCTTGTCCGCCTTTCCGGCGGTCGTCACCGGTGCCGCCGCCGGAGTTCCCTGGCGTCCAGTGTGCCTTCGACGACGCCGCGCGCGACCTCGGACAGCTTCCTGTTGGTACTGCGGGCGAAGGAACGCAAGCGATGGAAGGCGGCGCCGACGTCGACACCGACGCGTTCGGCGAGCATGCCTTTCGCCTGTTCGATGACGATCCGGCTGTCGAGCGCGGTCTGCAACTGCTCGGAAAGCCTTCGATAGTGGCGTAACTCCCGCTGCTGCAGAAGACACAACGTCGCGACGTCGGCGAGCGCCCGGCCAAGGCGGCGGTCTTCGGCACTCAAGACCACGGTCCCGGCGCTGAGGAAGGCGATCGCGCCGACGGTTTCGTCCATCGTGCGCAAGGGAAGCGCGGAAACCGCGGCAAAACCCTTCCCCACCCTTTTGGCGACGTAGCCCGGCCAGCGCGAAACCTCCGCGGAAAGGTCGTGGACGGCGATGTCGTTCCCGGTTTCGTACGATTCGCGCGCGGGGCCTTCGTCGACCACCGCGGGATGGCGTTCGAGTTCGAGGCCCGGCAGGAAGACCTCGGTGGAATCGATCGGCAGCAGCCGTGCGCATTCGCCGGACAAAGTGTCCACGACCCGATCCGGCTCGAGATCTTCCGTGACACTCGCGGTCAAGCTCGCGAAGGCGGCACAGACCGCGGGCTCCCGGTCTGCTCGCCAGCTGTTCACCCGAGCGATTCTGGCCCCCACCGCGACCAGCGGCAACGACCAGATGGAGGATCCTGTATCGACGGCGTCACGTACGGCGACGGTCGTTGATCTCGACGGGATAACGGTCGCCGGGTTCTCAGTGCCGCCGCAGGGAAAACGGCGGGACCGTGTTCGCCCTCACCGCGTCTTCGTCCATTGTGGACTCACCGATTCCCGCCTTGCCGATCTTCTCCGCGACGAACGCGCCGGGCTCGTCGAGCGCGTCGGCCCTGCCGCTCAGGAATGCCCACTCGTGCTCGTCCGAGCCGTAGTAGAGAACGGTCCCGAACGACTCGGTGAACCGGCGCCAAGACGTGATCAACGTCTGATTGCGCCACAGCGTCGGGCAGCCCGCCTGGCACCCGACTACCCCGCCGTCGGTGAGCAATGCCGTGCACCGGGCCAGGAAATCGGTACCGTACAACCGGTTGTGCTGCGCCTCCGGATCGTCGTTCTCGTCCGGCAGGTCGATCACGACCACGTCGTAGGAGTCCCCGCGCTCGCGTGCTTCGGCGAGGAACTCCCAGCCGTCGCGGTAGTGGATCCGGATCTTCCCCTCGCCACGCTCGGCACGGGCCAGATCGTCGAGTGTGTAGCCGTAGGGAAGATGCTCGGCGCAGGCCCGCACCGCCTCGGCGTCGATGTCGACATGATCGACCACCTCGGCACCGGCGGCGACCGCGAGCTCGGAGGCGACCCCTTCGCTGGAGCCGATGATCAGCACCCGTTCGACGCGCTCGGCGAGCAGCAGCGAGGGAACCATCAGCGCCTCGTGGTAGACGAGCTGACTCAGTTCGGTGCTCTGCCGTTCGTCGTCGCAGAACAGGGAGATCCCTTGCGCGGTCCGTCCGATGAGGACGTTCTGGAACGCGGTGCGGCCCTCGAACAGGACCTCCTCGACGTCCCAGTTCCGGGTGAGCCCCGCGCCCATCGGCTCGACGATCACTCGCTGCGCCATCAGTTCTCTCCTCGTTCCACGGCGGACATCCGGACGGTACCGGCGCCCAGCATCTTCGCCAGCAGGGTGACCGCGCGTTCGGGATCCGCCCGGTCCCCGCAGGTGAACACGTCCACGAACACCGAGCCGATCTCCGGATAGGTGTGCACCGACGCGTGCGATTCCGCCAGCAGCGCGAGCACGGTGACCCCTTGCGGGGCGAAAGAATGGGACACGACTTCGCAGACCGTCGCGCCTGCTTCGGTCACCGCCTCGGCGAGGGTCTTTTTGAGGAGCACGGCGTCGTCGAGCAACGACGGCTCGATCCCCTCGAACTCCGCGAGTACGTGGCGGCCGGCGAACCGGCCGACGAGTGGCATTTCACCCGGCATCGGCGAACCTCCCCACACAATGAGTACGCAACGGCTCGATTCCGTTGAAGGCGACGGACGAATAGCTCGCGGTGTACGCCCCGGTGCCCGGGATGTCCAGCCGGTCGCCCGCCTTCAACGACATCGGCAGCGCGCACGGCGTCCGCTGGTACAGCACGTCGTCACCATCGCAGGTCGGCCCGGCGAGGACCACCGGTCCTTGCGGTCCCTTGACGCCGACGGCCTCCAGCCGATACGCGACGGCCTCGTTCTCGCACTCCGCCATCCCGTTGTACCTGCCGACGTCGAGGTAGACCCAGCGGCGTTCGTCGGCGGCGGCGCGGGTCGTCACCAGGACGACCTCGGTCCTGATGAGCCCGGCGTCACCGACGATCACGCGACCGGGTTCCAGCAGCAGCTCCGGCTCCGGCAGATGCTCCCGGCGGGCGGCGTGGATCACCCTCGCGTAGTCCGTCAGCGACGGCACGGGTTCCCGGTGCTCGGTGGCGAACCCGCCACCGATGTTGAGCCGCTCCAGTACGACGCCCGCGTCCGCGGCGACCTTGGCCGCGGTCGCGATCCCGATCTCCCAGGCGGCCGGATCCGGCTGCTGCGAGCCGACGTGGAACGCGATTCCCGGCCGCAGTCCGGCTTCCACGGCCTGGCGGAGCAGGGTCGCGGCCACCGCGGGCTCGCAGCCGAACTTGTGGCCGAACGGCGTGACCGAGTCCGGGCCGCCGGTCAGCAGGCGGACCGAGACGAGCGAACCGGGCGCGTGCTCGGCAAGGTTCGCCAGATCGCCATCGGAATCCGTGGTGAATTCACGGACCCCGCGCTCGTGAGCGAAGGCGATGTCCGCCGGTTTCTTGATCGTGTTGCCGTAGGCCAGGTCCGCCGCCCGCGCGCCCCGGGACAGGCACAGCTCGATCTCGCCCGTACCCGCCACGTCGAATCCCGCGCCGGTCGACGCGACGGCGTCGAGTACCTCGGGAGCCGGATTGGCCTTGACCGCGTAACGGATCAGCGCGTCCGGGAAGGCCGCCGAGACCGCGGCCGCACGCTCCGCGACCAGGTCGGTGTCGACGACCAGGCACGGTGTCGGCGGCTCACGGTCCGCCAGGAAGGCGCGGATCCGGTTCAGGCTTGCGGTCACACGCCCCAGGGTGTCAAAGCCCGATCACCGCCCCGGAACCCGGGTCACGCCCGGACGTCATCCGAAGACTGCTCCGGCAGTTCCACGCCGTGCTCGGCGGCCAGCCGCTCCAGGTTGGCCAGATCGGCGCCGACGGCCGAAGCCCTGTCCTCGTCCGAGGCCTGCTTGGCGATCTGGACGTCTTCCCTCGCCTGCCGTACCCGGTCCCGCAGATTCACCGCGAACTCGCTCATCGTGCACCCCCGATCTCCCGCACCTTGTCTGCTCTCACCCTAGGACCCTCCGAATCGGTCACCCACGTGATCTGCGTCATCACGGTTCGTTCGTGTCGGAGTGAAGCAGTATGACGGCAGGTCCCAGGTTTCGCAGATCAGCGGAGCCCGGCCTTTTCGACGGGTTCCGGCACGGCCGTGCGGCGGCCGATCACCGCGAGCGGGACGAGCGCGCACAGTCCGCCCGCGACGGCGACCAGAACGTATCCGCCCAGGCCGAACAGCTGCCCGGCGAGCAGGCTGGCCGCGGCCGAGGTCCCCCAGACGAAGGCGTCGACGGTGCCCTGCGCCCTCGTCCGCTGAGCGGGCGGGAGATCGCGGCTGAGCATGCTGCTGCCGCCGACGAACACCAGGTTCCAGCCGTAGCCAAGCAGGAACATCGCGACCGGGATTCCCACGTGATGCGAATCCGGGGCGCCGATCGCGGTGACCGCCGCGACGTGAGCGTGCCGATCCCGCCGAAGATGGCCGCGCGGCCGCCCCAGCGGTCGGCGATCCAGCCGGACAGCGGCGCCAGGGCGAACATGCCGACCAGGTGGGCGCTCAGCACCCAGCCGACGACGTCCAGTCCCTGACCGTGCTGGTGCAACTGGACCGGCGTCATCGTCATCACCGCCACCATCGCCAGCTGCGCGCCGACCATCGCCACGAGCGGCCCGAGGATCACCGGGTTCCGCACGGACATCCGCTCCCGCCTCGGCACCCCCTCCGCCGGGGCGCTGAGGCCGCGCGGCAGGGTGGCGACGGCGATCACGGCGATGACCACGACCATCGCGCCTGCCGCGATCGGGCCGGACAGGGCGGGCAGGTCGGCGGCTTCCGCCCTCGCCGCGGCCGGCGCGATCAGGGCGGGCCCGGCGACCGCGCCGACGGTCCCCGCCCAGACCATTGTGGACAGTGCGAACCCCTTGCGGTGCTCGGGTGACAGGTCGGCGGCCGTGTACCTGGACAGCTGCGCACCGCTGTTGCCGAAGCCGATCAACGGCATCCCCGCCACCAGCGCGAGCACGGACCCGCCGAGCACGCCGGCGAACGAGATCAGCGCGCCCGCCACCGCGGCGCCGTACATCAGCACCAGGACGAGCCGCCTGCCGTAGCGGGCGGCCAGCGCCCCCGACCACAGCGAACCCGCCGCGGAACCGAGTACCAGCACGGCGTTCGGCAGCCCGCTCCACGCCGCGCCGGCGTGCTCGACCACGATCAGCGCCGCCGTGGTGGACAGGCCGACGACCGCGGTACTGAGACAGGCGACGCCCATGAAGAGCGCGAACATCGGTTTCATGATTCAAATCTAAGGATTCCTGCTGCCGCGGCGAATAGGCTGACGAAGGCCTCGCCGGGGTGCGAGGCGCATCATGGAAGGAATCCGGGCGCGATGACCTTACGATCGGAAAGGGCGCTGGACGACCTCGACTGGCGGCTCCTCGAAACGCTCCAGAGCGACGGGCGGCTCTCGTTCAAGGAACTCGGCCGCCGCGTGAACCTCTCCGCCCCCGCCGTCGCCGAACGGGTCCGGCGGCTGGAGGAGGCGGGTGTCATCACCGGGTATCGCGCCCAGGTCGACGCCAATCGCGCCGGGTACGGCCTGCAGGCGTTCGTCGAGATGCGCTGCTCGCTCGGCAGCTGCCTGCTGCGCACCAGCAAGTCGGAGGACTATCCCGAGGTGGTCGAGCTGCACCGGCTCAGCGGCGACCGCTGCACCATGCTGAAGGTGCGGGCCGTGTCCCTCGAACACCTCGAAGGCCTCTTCGAACGGCTGGGCAAACACGGCGAGATCCGGTCGTCGGTGGTGCTGTCGACCCAGTACGAGGGCAGGCCGGTCGGCCCGCCGGTCGAGGACTACCTGAAGGCGACGAAGAGCGAGGGCTGGAGCGTCTGAACGGCACCGGTCAGGAATCGAGAAGCGGGCGGCCCCCGCACTCACCTAGCGTGACCATCGACGAGGACGAACGGCTCGAACCTGGTTAGATCGAGCCCGGTGAGGCTGACGGACAGTGCACGCGGCCCCCATGAGGATGGAGAGAAGATGCGCAAGACCACCCGGCCGCAGCCGCCCGAGCAGCACCCCGCCGACAGCCATGACCTGATCCGCGTGCTGGGCGCGAACGAGAACAACCTCAAGAACGTCGCCGTCGAGCTGCCGAAGCGACGGCTGACGGTGTTCACCGGGGTTTCCGGTTCGGGCAAGAGCTCCCTGGTCTTCGACACGATCGCCGCCGAGTCACAGCGGCTGATCAACGAGACGTACAGCACCTTCGTGCAGGGCTTCATGCCGACGCTGGCCCGGCCCGAGGTCGACGTGCTCGACGGCCTGACCACGGCGATCATCGTCGACCAGCAGCGGATGGGCTCCGACCCGCGTTCCACGGTCGGCACCGCCACCGACGCCCACGCCATGCTGCGCATCCTCTTCAGCCGGCTCGGGAAGCCGCATATCGGCTCACCGCAGGCCTTCTCCTTCAACGTCGCGTCGATCTCCGGCGCGGGCGCGGTGACCGTCGAGAAGGGCGGGCGGACCACGAAGGAACGCCGCGAATTCAGCATCACCGGTGGTATGTGCGCCCGCTGCGAAGGCCGGGGGCAGGTCAACGACATCGACCTCACCGCGCTGTATGACGACACCAAGTCCCTCAACGAGCACGCGCTGACGATCCCCGGCTTCTCCATGGACGGCTGGTACGGCCGCATCCTGCGCGGCTGCGGCTTCTTCGACCCCGACAAGCCGATCAAGAAGTACACCAAGCGGCAGATGGACGATCTGCTCTACAAGGAGCCGGTCAAGCTCAAGATCGAGGGCATCAACCTGACCTACTCGGGTTTGATCCCCACGATCCAGAAGTCGTTCCTGTCCAAGGACCGCGAGGCGATGCAGCCGCATATCCGCGCGTTCGTCGACCGCGCGGTCACCTTCGCCACCTGCCCCGAATGCGACGGCAGCAGGCTCAGTGAGCTCGCGCGATCGTCGAAGATCAAGCGGATCAACATCGCCGACGCCTGCAAAATGCAGATCAGCGACCTCGCCGACTGGGTCCGCGGGCTCAAGGAGCCGTCGGTCGCGCCGCTGCTGGAGAAGCTTCAGCACACTCTCGACTCCTTCGTCGACATCGGGCTCGGCTACCTCTCCCTCGACCGGCCGTCCGGCACGCTTTCGGGCGGCGAGGCGCAGCGCACGAAGATGATCCGCCACCTGGGCTCCTCGCTCACCGACGTCACCTACGTCTTCGACGAGCCCACCATCGGGCTGCACCCGCACGACATCCAGCGGATGAACAACCTGCTCCAGCAGTTGCGCGACAAGGGCAACACGGTGCTAGTCGTCGAGCACAAGCCGGAGACCATCGCCATCGCCGACCACGTCGTCGACCTCGGGCCCGGGGCGGGTACCGCGGGCGGGACGATCTGCTTCGAGGGCACCGTCGAAGGCCTGCGTGCCAGCGACACCATCACCGGCAGGCACCTCGACGACCGGGCGTCGCTCAAGGACAGCGTCCGCAAGCCGACCGGCAAACTGGAGATCCGCGGCGCGGACCGCCACAACCTCCGGAACGTGGACGTCGACGTCCCGCTCGGCGTCCTCTGCGTGGTCACCGGCGTCGCGGGTTCCGGCAAGAGTTCGCTGATCCACGGCTCGATCCCCGCCGCCGAAAGCGTGGTCTCGGTCGACCAGACCCCCATCCGCGGCTCGCGACGGAGCAACCCGGCCACCTACACCGGCCTGCTCGAACCGATCCGCAAGGCCTTCGCCAAGGCCAACGGGGTGAAGCCGGCGCTGTTCAGCGCCAACTCCGAGGGCGCCTGCCCGAACTGCAACGGCGCGGGCGTCATCTACACCGACCTCGGCATCATGGCGGGCACCGCGACCACGTGCGAGGAATGCGACGGCAAGCGGTTCCAGGCGTCGGTGCTGGAGTACACCTTCGGCGGCAAGAACATCAGCGAAGCGCTCGAAATGCCGGTGTCCGAGGCCGTGAAGTTCTTCGGTGAGGGCGACGGGCGCATCCCGGCCGCACACGCCATCCTCAGCAGGCTCGACGATGTCGGGCTCGGCTACCTCAGCCTCGGCCAGCCGCTCACCACGCTTTCCGGCGGTGAACGGCAGCGGCTGAAGCTCGCGACGCACATGGGCGACAAGGGCGGCGTCTACGTCCTCGACGAGCCGACCACCGGTCTGCACCTCGCCGACGTCGAGAATCTGCTCGGCCTGCTGGACCGGCTCGTCGACGCGGGCAAGTCCGTGATCGTGATCGAGCACCACCAGGCGGTCATGGCGCACGCCGACTGGATCATCGACCTGGGCCCGGGCGCCGGCCACGACGGCGGCAAGATCGTCTTCGAAGGCACCCCTTCCGACCTCGTCGCGAGCGCTTCGACGCTCACCGGCGAACACCTGGCGGCCTACGTGGGCAAGTGACTCCAGGCGACGCGCATTTAGTCGTCTAAATGCGGTAGGGGCGCGGGTTCGCGCGCGGCGCGAAAGCCGAAGCCGGCACCGAGGTGAGAGGGCGGGCTCCACGGGTGGCAGCGACAGGGCACGTTGCGAAAGCCACTTTCGCAACCTTCAACGTTGTGAAAGTGGCTTTCACAACCCCTCACTCGGCCCCAGCCTCCCCGTCGGCGTCGAGGCCTTCGCGGTCCGCCCACTCCAGCAGGGTGTCGAGCGAGTACGCCGTGTCGTCGATGCCCGCGTGCAGGTCGCCGAGTTCGGCGAAGCGCGCGGGCACGGTGGCGATGGTGAACTCACGCGGTTCGACGTCGTCGATCTCGTCCCACCGGATCGGGGTCGAGACGACGGCTTCGGGCACACCGCGAACCGAGTACGCGCTCGCGATGGTGTGGTCGCGCGCGTTCTGGTTGTAGTCCACGAACAGCTTCGAAGGGGCGCGGTCCTTGCGCCACCAGGTGGTGGTGACCTCGCCGGGCATCCGGCGCTCGACCTCGTGCGCGAAGGCGAGCGCCGCCCGGCGGACCTCCTGGAAACCCCAGCGTGCCTCGATCCGGACGTAGACGTGCAGGCCGTGCCCGCCGGAGGTCTTCGGCCAGCCGGTGATCCCGAGTTCGTCCAGGATCTCGCGGACCGTGTGGGCTACCTTCCGCACGGTGGAGAACGGGCAGTCGGGCATCGGGTCGAGGTCGATCCGCCATTCGTCGGGGCGTTCGGTGTCGGCGCGGCGGGAGTTCCACGGGTGGAACTCGACGGTCGACATCTGCACCGCCCAGATCACGTCCGCGGGATGGGTGACGCACAGTTCGTAGGCGTGCCTGCCGGAGGGGAAGTCGACGCGGACGGTCTGCAACCAGTCGGGAGCGCCGTTCGGCACCCGCTTCTGATGGACCTTCTCCCCCGAAACCCCGGACGGGAACCGGTGCAGCATGCACGGCCGTTCCCGCAGCGCACGCACGATCCCGTCGCCGACGGCGAGGTAGTACTGGACCAGGTCGAGTTTGGTCTCGCCCCGTGCCGGGAAGTAGACGCGATCCGGGTTCGAGACGCGCACCGTCCGGTCGCCGACCTCGATCTCCACCGCCGAGCTTTTCGCCATACAGGGAAACTAACCCGAAAGCCGCCGGTCCGCGTCCGCTCGATGGTCATCCTCGCTCTGCCAGGATGACCGGCATGGCACCACGGACACGCGCGGAGGCCCTGTCACGCGAGCGCATCGTCGAGGCCGCCGTCGAACTGCTCGACGCGGCGGGCGAGCGCGGGCTGACCTTCAAGACGCTGACCGAACGCCTCTCCACCGGCCCCGGCGCGATCTACTGGCATGTGCCGAACAAGGGCGCGCTACTGGACGCCGCGACCGCGTCCGTCATCGCCACCGCGCTGAGCGTCGAGGCCGGCGGCTCACCCGAGGACGAGATCCGGGCCATCGGACTCGGTCTGTTCGAAGCGATCGAGCGACACCCGTGGCTTTCCCCGCAGCTCGCCCTCCAGCTTTCCCGTAGCCCTCGGGGCTCGGTGACCCCGCGCATCTTCGAAGGCATCGGACAGCGGGTCAGCGCGCTGGGCATCCCCGAAACCACCTGGTTCACGGCGACTTCGGCGCTGGTGCACTACATCTTCGGCGCCGCGGGCCAGAACGCGGCGAATTCCCGGGTGGTCGGCGCCGGGGTGGACCGCACCGAATTCCTCCACGCGGCGGCGAACGCCTGGGAAGAACTCGATCCCGGCGAGTTCCCCTTTCTCCGGGCCGTCGCCGCCGAGGCCCGCGAGCACGACGACCGGGCGCAGTTCCTCACCGGGATCGCTCTGATCCTCGCCGGGATGACCGGTGCCGGTGGATCGCGGCGACCATGACCGCGAACACCGCGCCGAGGAAGGTCAAGTCCACGGCCGGGACCCAGCGCACCTCGCCGCCTTTGAGGACGTACGCGCCGACAGGCCGCGCGGCGAGGATGAAACCGCCACCCTCGCCTTCCTTGTCCTGCTCCGCGCCGTGCCCGCCACCTCCGCCGCCGATCACGCTCGCGGCCGGGATGACCACGACGCCGTCCTTCTCGACGGGTTCGCCATAGACGCGCCGGACGGTGAGGTTGTCACGCATGACGCCGACGACCTTTTCGAGTCCCATCAGGCCCCCAGCCTGTCCAGTTCCAGCGCGATCGCGTCCCGCAGGAGGCCCCGCGCCCTCTCCAGCTCCATCGAACCAGAAAGCCACCGCTCGCTGAGTCCTTCGACGAGGCTGGTGAGCCGCTCCGCGGCGTCTTCGGCCTCGGCCCCGACACCGTCGACGCGCCGGATCACCTCGGCGACCTCGTGCACCCAGATCCGCGTCGACTCGGCCAGCGGTTCGCGTAGTTCCGCGGTGAAGACGGCACTGGCCCGCAGTTCGCCCCAGGCGGTGCTGTTCTCCCGCACGGCCTGGGTGTCCTGAAGTTCCCCGAACAGCAGGAGTTCCAGCTCGGCACGGGGATCCGCCGCCTCGGCCGCGGCTTCCCCGGTGTACGCCGCGGCGCGATCACTGACGAACTCCAGCGTCTTCCGGAGCAGCCCGGCGCGGTTGGTGAAGTGGTAGTAGATCAGCGAAGTCGAGATCCCGGCCTCGGCCGCGATCTTCTCCACCCGCAGGCCCCGCACCCCGCTGCGCGCGATCACCCGCACGGCCGCTTCCAAGATCTTCTGCTGACGTTCGAACACAGGTGCTCACCCTAGCCGTCTACTCCTGACTGAATTTTCAGTCAGGATGCTATCGTGGCTCCACAGGTCCGACCAAGGAGTACGCAGTGTTCGATTCGTCCCTTCCTCGCCGCACGGTCCTGCGCGCGGCGACAGCGGTCGGCGCCGCCGCCGTCGGGAGCGCGGGATGCTCACCCGTACCCGCTGCCGCGGCGGCTCGCAGGCTGGGCGCCGAATGGGAAAGTCACGCCCGCACCTATCTGTCCTGGCCCGCGTCGAAGTCCATCTGGGCGGAGGATCTGCCCGCCGTCCGCGAGGAGATCGCGAGTCTGGCCAAGGCGATCGCCGACTTCGAACCGGTGGTGCTCCTCGCCCGGCCCGAGCAGGCCGACGCCGCCCAGCAGGCTTGCGGGGACACCGTCGAGGTCGTCCCGATCCCGGTCGACGACCTTTGGGCGCGCGACACCGTTCCGGTGTTCGCCGAAGAGGCGGGCAAGGTCGCGGGCGTCGACTTCAACTTCAGCGGCTGGGGCGGGAAACAGAACCCGCACGACAAGGACAACGCCGTCGCGAGGTCGGTACTGAGCGAGTACGGCCTGGCCCGCACCGAAACCTGGATCACCGCCGAGGGCGGCTCGTTCGAGACGGACGGCGCGGGCACCCTGATGGTCACCGAAAGCTCACTTGTCAACGACAACCGCAACAAGGGCAGAAGCCGCCAGGAGATCGAAGACGAATTGAAGAAGGTGCTCGGCGTCCGGAAGGTCATCTGGTTCGCGGGCGTCCGCGGCGAGGACATCACCGACGGCCATGTCGACTGCCTGGCCCGGTTCACCGCGCCCGGCGTCGTACTCCTGGACAAGGCCGCGCCCGGAACTCCGGCCGATTCCTGGTCTCGTGCGGCCGATCAGGCGAGGTCGGTGCTCGCGAACTCCGCCGGCGCCGATGGCAAACCCTTCGAGGTGATCGACCTCGTCCAGCCGGATCCGGACAAGGTCGACGGCTACGGCGAGGACAGCGTGATCTCGTACGCCAACTTCTACGTCGCGAACAAGTCGGTCTTCGTGCCGAAGTTCGGTGACGCGACGGCGGACGAGCGCGCCCAGCGGATCCTGGGGGAACAGTTCCCCGGCCGCGAGATCGTGCCAGTGGAGATCTCGGCCATCGCCGCGGGAGGAGGCGGGATCCACTGCTCGACGCGCGACCAGCCGGGTCAGCCTTCCTGAGGCAACACCGACATCACTTCGGACACCGGGCGCAGATGCTCCTCCAGCAACCGCGACGCCTCTTTCGCGTCGTGGTCGTTCAGGGCCGCGACCAGCGCCCGGTGTTCCGCGTTGATCACCGTCAGCCGCTCCGGGCGGGCTTCCAGCGCGCGGACCGTGACCCGCTGCTGCCGTGAACGGAGCGTGTCGTACAGCTCGGTCAGGACGGTGTTGCCCGCGGCGTTCACGATGGCGCGGTGGAACCGGCGGTCGAACCCGGATACGGCGAACCAGTCGCGTTCGGCGCCGGAAGTCACCATCGCTTCGATGAGTTCCGGTAGTTCGGCGGGAGCGCCCGCCCGGTTCGCGCAGAGCGTGGCGATGGCGTGCCCTTCGATCAGCCGCCTGCTCTGGTAGACCTCTTCCAGTTCCCTGGAGGTCACCGTGCGCACCTGGGCGCCCTTGCGGGGCAGGAGGCTGATGAACCGCTCGGCGGCCAGGCGGTGGAACGCCTCGCGCACCGGGGTCCTCGAGACGCCGACGACACCGGAAACCCACATCTCGTCGAGGAAGCGGCCGCCTTCCAGCTCGCCCGAGATGATTCCGTCGCGCAGCCACGTGTAGACCCGCTCGCGCGCCGGGCCGCCCCCTTCGGCGGTCACAGTCATCTCTTTCCCCCTCTATTCCGTCACTTTCCGCGACAGAGCCTACACCTGGACCTGCCAAGTATCCATCATGTATACAAGAGTTCCACTGATTGGAAGGGGTTCCATGGTGCACGTCGCGGTGGCGCAGTTCGCGCCCGGCAACGACAAAGAGGCCAACCTCGCCCGAGTCGCCTCCCTCGTCGGCGAAGCGGCCGACCGCGGTGCGCGGGTGGTCGCCCTGCCCGAGTACTCGCTGTTCACCGTACCGACGATGAGCCGGGAATTCGTGACCTCGGCCGAAGAACTCGACGGGCCGTTCGTCACCGAACTGCGCGGCCTCGCGAAGGACCGGCAGATCACCGTCGTCGCGGGCATCAACGAAGCGCTCCCCGGCGGCGAGCGGATCTCGAACACGCTGGTCGCGGCCGGCCCCGACGGCGCGATCGCCGCGCTCTATCGCAAGCTGCACTTGTACGACGCCTTCGGTTTCCGCGAATCGGAACTGGTCCGGCCCGGCGACATCGAAGCCCCGGAGACGTTCGAGGTCGACGGGATCACCTTCGGTCTCCAGACCTGCTACGACCTGCGGTTCCCGGAAGTCACCCGTCGCCTGGTCGACGCGGGCGCGGACGCGGTGCTGCTGCCCGCGGAGTGGATGCCCGGTCCGCTCAAGGAGGACCACTGGACCACCCTGGTCCGCGCCAGGGCCATCGAGAACACGATCTACCTCGTCGCGGCCGGGCAGGCCGCGCCGGCGGGTTCGGGGCACAGCATGATCGTCGACCCGATGGGCGTCGTCGTCGCCTCGCTCGGCGAGCGCACGGGCACCGCGACCGGCGAGGTCTCCGCCGAGCGGATCTCCGAGGTGCGCGCCAAGAACCCGGCGCTGCAGCTGCGCCGGTTCGCCGTCACCCCGAAGTCCTGAGTATCTTCTGACCCGGAGGTCCGTTCGTGAAGACACGCCCTCGGGCGTGGTGACGCGGCTTCCGCTCGCCTGGGTGCCGGGTGGCCGCCCGGCACCCAGGCTCATTTCACGGCAGCAGCAGTCCCCAGTGGACGGCCCACGGGACGAACAGCACGGTCCCGGCCAGCAGCAGGCCGACCCGTACTCCCCCGCGTTCCTTCTTCCGCCACCACGAAACCGCGGTCACCGCGCCGGCGACGACAACTCCGACCGCGATCAGCTGCAACGCGAGCCACGGCAACGTCCGTCCGAAAAGGACCGGACCCGGCGCCATCGCCGCCCCCGTCGTCAGCACGACGTAGTAGACGAGAAATCCCACCGTGCCGAGCAGGCCGGCCGCCGCCAGCCAGCGTGCGGGCCTGGCGAGCGGAACCTCCTTGCGACGGCGGAACAACGCCGTCACCGGGTAGGCCGCGAACGCCAGCAACGCCAACGCCCAGACCCCGATCTGCACCCAAGGCGCCTCGTACCAGGCGAGCGGTGCCAGCGCGGCGCTTTGGCTCGCCTGGACCGGTGGCGGGTCGGCCGACGGCCCTCCTTTCGCTCCGTTCACCCAGTTCGCGACGAGATCGAGGTAGCCGGGAGCGAACCCGTCGAGCTTGTCGAAACCATCGGTCGTCCGCCGGAGCCCGTGCTGGGCCTGCGGGAACACCTTCAGCGTGTACTGCCGGTTTCCGCCTCGGTCCAGCGTCTCCCGGAAGATCCGGACGGCCTCGCCTGGTGGGGTGAGCCGATCCAGTTCACCCCACAGACCGAGCACCGGCTGACGCACCTTCTCCAGCACCGGGACCGGGTCGTATCCGGCCTCGGGGAACACGCCCGCCCCCGCGAGGGTGCGCATGTTCGTCGACGACACCATGTCCACCATCGAACCGGTGACCCCGCCGCGGCGCAGGTAGGTCTCGAAGGCCCACGACTGCTGGCGGTCGGGCGAAACCCCGTTGGCTCCGACCGTGACCACGAAGGCGACGTCCTTCGATTTCGACGCGGCCAGCGGCGCAACCCAGCCTCCTTCGCTCAGACCCCACACGCCGACGCGGGCCGGATCCACCCCCGGACGTGACCGCAGCGCCTGGACGGCGGCGAGAGCGTCGTCGGCCAGGACCGAGTAGTCCCGCTCGAACAGCGAATAACCCTCGGTCCGCTTGTCGTAGATCAGGGTCGCGATCCCCGCCTTCGCGAAGGATTCCGCCTCGGCCCGGTAATCGTCCCGGTCGTGTTCGCCGGATCCGTGCACCATGACGATGCCCGGCGCCGGGCCGCCGCCCTCCGGCGCGACCACCGTTCCCCGCAAGGTGACCCCGTGGCTGGTGAACGAGACTTCGCCGTCCGGAGCCGCGGCGGGCAGCGGTGACGAGACCGCCACGACGGCCGCGAGCAACGCGGCGATCATCGCCTGCTCACCCGGACGACCTCCAGCGACGGCGACGCGAGGATGTCCTTCTCGCAGTACCGTTCGGTGACCCACTGCTTGCGCGAGTACAGCTCCGTCTGGTCGCTGTGGTGCGCCGACTTCGGGTTCGCGGACTGCGAGTAGGTCGTCAGCGTCGTCGTGTCCGGACAGCCGGTCCCGTTGAACGCCACGACGTGCAGGTACGTCCCGCCGTGCGTGAACTCGGTGTAGCCACGGGCCGGATCCCACGGCCCGCCCAGCGAGTCGTAGACACCACGTCCGGCGGTTCCGCCGCCCAGCGGGATCTTCCGGCCGTCACGGACGACGTGGTGGTTGTCGCCGTACGGCGCGTCGAGCGGGATCTTCGCCGTTCGCAACTCCGCGACGGCATCGGAAAACGCCTTGCGGATCGCCGCGTTCCCCGTGTCGAGGGTGTTCGGCGTGTGGACCGGATTCTTGACGTCGAACGGGACCTTCCAGATCGACGGTCCCCTGCGATCGACGAGTGCCCAGAACCGGTCGAACAGCAGCGCGCCCCGGCTGTCCGCGTCCGAACGGGCGTCCCAGCCCGCCAGCGCGGCGCACGCGGCCTCCATTCCCGGCATCGTGCGGCACATCGTGACGACGTCGGCCCGGACGAGTTCGGCGGCGTGGTCCCGGTGCGAGAACATCAGGTCCCGCATCGCTTGCCCCGTGAATCCGCCCTTCTTCAGCTGATCGGCGATCTCGACGAAACCGCCCCGCGTCCGCATGTTCTGTTCGTAGCGGACCGGGCCCACGATCCGAGGGAAACCGGTCTTCGGCACCGCGGGATTGGGCAGCCAGTAGCTGTCGTTCGAGTTCGCCACGTAGTCGGTGCGGCTCAGGCTCGGCAGGCTGGACGGCCCGAAGACGCCAGGCCGCAGCGCGTCGCGATCCCGGCCCCACGCGCAGGCCGTCGTGGCGCCGTCGAGCACCGCGACGCCGTCGGCCTCGAACATTTCCTTGCCCAGCGGGGTATTGCAGCGCGCCGCCTTCTCGTCGGTGACGTGCGGGACCCCGTGGATCTGGCTGAACTCCACCCGGCCGCGGTCGTCGGTGGCGAGGATGTTCATCCACGGCAGCCCCTGGGTCTCGCGGACCGCGCCGATCATCTCCCGCGCCGTCCGGCCGCGGGCGATCGCGAACATCGAGTTCGTCATCCCGAGGTTCGTGGCGTTGGCGTCCGCGACGGCGAACGCGGCCGACGCCGTCCACGGCAGTTCCCGCTGCCCGAGCCGGGTCGTCACCGGGCCGTACCGTGTCGTCCACTGTGGACGTACGATCCGCTCCAGAGTGCCGTCGGCCTTGCGCGACAAGACACTTACGTCGTGGCGGCGCATCCGCTCGGGCTTTCCGTCGACCAGGTACGTCGTCGGCGAGCCGGGCACGAGCTTCAGCTCGAACAGCGTGTACGTACGCGTGGTGTCGGTCGCGGTCCCGCTCCAGGCGGCGGTTTCGTTGTGTCCCAGCCACATGAGCGGAATGCCGGGGATACCGGCCCCGCTGACGTCGAGCTTGCCCGGCAGCGTCATCTGCGACTGCCACAGCCTGGTCCCGCTCAGCTGCCACGGCAGGTGCGGGTTGGCCAGTGAGACGCCACGTCCGTTCGCCGACGCGGCCGAGCCGATCGCGATCGCGTTGCTGCCGATCCCGGTCTCCCCGAGCATCTGTTCGGTACCGCCGCCCGCCGGCGGGGCACCCGGCAGTGACGCGGTGATCGAGTCCGCGACACCGCCCTGTCCGAAGATCATGCCGACCGCGTGGGCGTGCCGGTGGACGTCGAGTTCGGTGATCGGCTTCAGCCAGCCGGCGCCCCGGCAGGCCGGATCGGTGACCTCACCGGTGCGCAGGTACTTGTTGACCCCCTCGACGTACCCGCGGATCAGTTCGCGGACCTCCCGGTACGGCCCGCGCGGCGCGGGCGCCGAAAGGAGCCGCTCGATCACCCCGCTTTCGTTCAGGCCTTGGAAGTACAGGTCGCTCGCGAGGTTCGTGCTCGCCTGGCTCACCCCGCTCGTCGGCGGCGCGTCGGGGCCCAGCCAGCGGGAACGCTCGGCCCGCGTCGTGACCGCGACGTCCGCGATCGCGCAGATGTTGTCCTTGGCCGCGGCGAACCCCTGCCCGAAGCCCAGGTTCACCCAGTTGTTCGCGACGATGTGCGGGATACCGTATTCGGTGTAGCGGATGGTGGCGTCCGGCCGGGATGCCCCGTCCGGCGGTTGCGCGGCCGCCGCGGTCCCCGCCGCGAGCAGGCTCGCCGCGGCGCAGACGGCCGCGATTCTCTTCCAGAGCAGCATGCTGCTCCCCCTTGTCCGTGGAGTCGTTCGTGAAGACACGCCGTCCGGCGTGGTGACGCGTTACCGGTGGTCGAGTGGCCGCTCTCCCACCGGTCTTTCACTTCCCTTCCCCCACCTCCCCGTCGGCGTCCGGGAACGCCGTCCAGCGCACGAGCACCTTCCGCGCGTCCGGACCGGGTTCCGGCCGCCAATAGCGGCGCAACAAGTCCAGGTACTCGTCGAAGAACTCCTTGAGCTCTTCAAGGTTCAGATGGACCGAGCCGCGGGAGAACACCAGCGCGTCACCCCATTCGCCCAGCTCACCGCGCCGCTCGAGGAAACGCGCCAACTGTTCGAGGTCCTCGGTGAACGCGGCGCGCTGGGCCTCGTCGAACACGGCGCGCATCTCGTCGTTCTGCTCGCTGTGCCGGGGCCAGCGGATGTCGCGCGGCCGGGCCCGCCACCAGCGCTCCTTGCCGTGGGCGAGTTCCGGCGCCTCGTCGACGAAGTCGTACTTCGCCAGTTCCCGCAGGTGGTAGCTGGTCGCACCCGAACTCTCCCCCAGTTCCTTGGCCAGCTTCGTCGCCGTCGCGGGTCCGCGGCCCAGCGCCTCCATGATCCGGCGGCGCAGCGGGTGCATCACCGCCTTCAGCACGGCGGCGTCGGCGATCTCTTCGGGTGGAGGCGGACCGGTCATGACACCAAGCTAGCCGTGCAAAGGAGATTGTGCAAAGGTATCTTTGCACGCGGTTCAGACCACCCCCGCGGAGCGGTCGAGGATTCTGCTGACGTTTCGGTGAACTCAGCGTGAAATTGACAACTTCACTACGAAGGTCTTGTGCCGGGCGGACGAAAACTCGACAGGTTCGCGGGTTTTTCGTTGCGTCGTCCCCCAAATTCGGTTGTATCGGATAGTTTTGCCCGGAGTCGACCTAGCGGGAGAGAACATGCCGAAGCACCGCCCTCGACAGACGGACAAGTTGTCCGCCCGGCACCGGACGGCCTTCGCGCTCGCCGGTGGCGCACTCGCCGTCCTGCCCGCGGTGACCGCGTCGGCGGGCCCGGACGCCCCGGTCGCCGCGCCGAAACCGGCCGCACCGCAGAACCAGGCCGCGGCCTGGCAACCGCCTGCGGGAACGGTCCCGGAGATCGCCGTCGACGGCAGCCTCCCCCAGCCGCCCACGCCGGACCCGCTGACCGTCCCCGGTCACAGCGGCAACGTCGGCGGCGCGTTCGCGCCGTCGGGCGCGCTCGGCATCCCCGCCAGCATGATGAAGGCCTACAAGAACGCGGCCGACATCCTCGCGAAGGAACTGCCCGGCTGCCACATCGACTGGGCGCTCATCGCCAGCATCGGCCGCATCGAGTCCAACCACGCGCGCGGCGGCTACGTCGACGCGAAGGGCAACACGCTCGAACCGATCCTCGGCCCGCAGCTCAACGGCGCCGGGCCGTTCGCCGCGATCTCCGATACCGACGGCGGCAAGTACGACGGCGATACGGTCTGGGATCGCGCCGTCGGCCCGACGCAGTTCATCCCGTCGACGTGGAAGGGCTACGCCTCCGACGGCAATGGCGACGGCGAGTCGAACCCGAACAACATCTACGACGCGACGCTGGCCTCGGGCCGGTACCTCTGCTCTGGAGGCGTCGACCTGACGTCGGAGCAGACCCAGCGCGTTGCCGTGTACCGCTACAACCACTCACTGTCCTATGTGGACACGGTGATCCGATGGGCGGTCGCCTACCGTGGCGGCGTCGCGACCACGCCGGACAGCCAGGTGCCCGTCGGCGCTCCCGACTCCCCGGACGTCGCCGCGGGTACGCCCGGCGGCGAAGTGCCGGTGCCGACCCTGCCCGGCGCTCCCCCGCCCGGCACGACCACGCCGCCGCCGACCTCGCAGCCCGGCACGTCGCTCCCGCCGAGCAGCACCACACCGCCGAGCAGCACGTCGCCCTCGAAGCCGACCAGCACCCCGCCTTCGTCGACGCCTCCCTCGTCGACGCCGCCTTCGAGCACGCCTCCGTCCTCGACGACGCCCCCTCCATCCAGCACGTCTTCCGCGCCGCCGGCCTCGACCCCGGCCGAGAACACCGGTGAGACGAGCCCGACCAGCACGACCGCTTCCCCGACCCCGTAACGCCTCGTGAGTGGTAAGGACGGTTCTAACCGTCCTTACCACTCACGAGGCCGAGCGCCCGGAATGTCCCGAAGACCGGCCGCGTTATCGCTTCTCGTAGCTCACCAACCGAGAGAAGCGAGACACGGATGTCGTCTTTCGTCATGACCGCCGAAGAACGGGAAGCCTTCCTGAGCGAGGTCCACATCGGGGTCTTGGCCGTGGAGCGGGAAGGCCGGGCCCCGCTGGCCGTGCCGGTCTGGTACGACTACGAGCCCGGTGGCGAGCTGCTGATCTGGATGGATCGCGGCTCGGTCAAGGACAAGGCGATCAAGAAGGCCGGCAGGCTCAGCCTGGTCGCGCAGACGGAGAC
Organism: Amycolatopsis lurida; assembly: GCF_900105055.1. Taxonomy (NCBI): domain Bacteria; kingdom Bacillati; phylum Actinomycetota; class Actinomycetes; order Pseudonocardiales; family Pseudonocardiaceae; genus Amycolatopsis; species Amycolatopsis lurida. Next base: position 392,002 of record NZ_FNTA01000002.1, on the reverse strand, counting down.
CTTCCCCTACAAGTACGTGACGGCCGAGGGTCCGGTCGTCGCCAACGACGCGCCGCCGACCAGGGAGCAGGCGCTGAAGATCGCGCAGCGCTACCTGCCCGGCGACGAGGGCACGAAGTACGTCGACGGCGCGCTCAGCGACAACTCCGTGCTGGTCCGCGTCCGGCCGGAGAAGTGGCTGAGCAACGACCAGAGCAAGGCCTGACCGGATGACGGTGTCCCGGCGGTCGGGCCGCCGGGACACCGTCGTCAGCCCGCGATCGGTTCGAACTCGACGACGCTGTCGAGTGCCTTGCCCATCGCGGCGTTCCCTTCGCGTTCGATCATGATCTCCACCAGCACCGGCCGCGACGTCCGCTCGGCCTCCTTGCGCGCCCACTCCAGCGACGTCCGGATCTCACCCGGCTCGGTGACGCGGGTGCCGGAGCAGCCGTAGGCCTCCATGACCTTCACGTTGTCCGTGCCGATCTTGTCGTAGTGGATGTCGACCTCGAAGTTCATCTCGTAGCCGGTCTCGGCCTGCCGGATGAGCCCGAGGTATTCGTTGTTCAGCATGATCAGCACGAACCCGACGTCGTACTGCGCGGCGACCGCCAGCTCCTCGACCAGGAACTGGAACGAGTAGTCCCCGACGACGCCGACGACCTCGGCGTCCGGTTTCGCCTTCTTGACCCCGATCGCCGCCGGGATCTCCCAGCCGAGGGGTCCGGCCTGGCCGCACACCTGATAGTGCCGCGGCTTGTGCGCGCGCTGGAACTGCCCGGACCAGATCTGGTAGAGCCCGATCGCGGTGACGAAGTAGACGTCCTCGCCGTAGAACTCGTTGATCTCCTTGAAGACCCGGGGTGCCTTGATCGGCGTGTCCTCGAAGTCCTCGCGGCGCGGCAGGCTCTCCTTGAGCTCGCCGATCCGCCGCGGCCACGCGCGATCCCGCGCCGGGGCACGCTTCGAGGCCGCCTCGATCAGCGCGTCCAGGAAGGCGCCCGTGTCCGACACGATGCCGAGGTCCGGACCGAAGACCTTCCCCAGTTGCGTCGGCTCGATGTCGACGTGGATGAACTTCCGGTTCCCGCGGTAGACGTCGAGGTCACCGGTGTGCCGGTCGCCGAACCGCGCGCCCAGCGCCAGCACCAGATCCGCTTCGAGAAAGGCCGCGTTCGCCCAGCGCTGCGAGGTCTGGATACCCGCCATGCCGGCGAACAGTTCGTGGTCCTCGGGGAAGGTCCCCTTGCCCATCAACGTCACGCCGACCGGGACGCCGAGCAGTTCGGCCGCGGTGCGCAGCCGGTCGCTCGCGTCGCCGAGCACCACGCCGCCACCGGCGAGGATCAGCGGCCGTTCGGCGGCCAGCAGCAGGTCCAGCGCTCGTTCGACCCTGGCCGGTGACGGCGTCGCCCTGGTGACCGGCAGCGGCGAGTCGATGCTGGAGTCCCACTCGATCTCCTGCCGCTGGACGTCGATCGGCAGGTCGATCAGCACCGGCCCCGGACGGCCGGACCGCGCGATCCGGAACGCCTCCCGGAACACCCACGGCAGCTGGGCCGCCTCCTTGACCTGCACGGCCCATTTCGTCACCGGCTTGGCGATCTCGACGATGTCGACGGCCTGGAACGCCTCGGTGTGCAGCTTCCGCGAGTCGGCCTGCCCGGTGATGCACAGGATCGGGATCGAGTCCGCCTGCGCGGTGTAGAGGCCGGTGATCATGTTCGTCCCGGCGGGCCCGGAGGTGCCGATCGCGACGCCGACGTTGCCGGTGGTCCTCGCCCAGCCGTCGGCCATATGGGTTGCGCCCTCTTCATGGCGCACGATCAGATGCTCGATGCCGCTGTCCTGCATCGCGTGATACAGCGGGAGGATCGCGGCACCGGGGCAGCCGAACGCGGTGTCGACGCCCTCACTGACCAGGACGTCGACGACGGCCTGCATGGCGGGGATTCTGGGCATTCCTCACTCCTTTCCGGCGCCGGACAGCGTTTCGACGACCTTCAGCAGCGCCGAGTGATCGAGCGAGCCGTGGCCCATCGCCCGTCCGGCGGCGACGAGCTGGGCGACCAGCCCGGTGAGCGGCAGCGCGACCTCGGCCTGCCTGGCGGCGGCGAGCGCGATACCCATGTCCTTGTGGTGCAGGTCGATCCGGAAGCCCGGCGCGAATTCCCGCGCCACCATGGACTTCCGCTTCAGTTCGAGGATCCGGCTGCCCGCGAGGCCGCCCGCGAGAACGTCCAGCCCGACCCCGGCGTCCACGCCGGAGGCTTCGAGCAGCACGATGGCCTCGGCGATCAGCGCATAGGTTCCGCCGACCACCAGCTGGTTCGCGGCCTTGACGACCTGGCCGGCACCGTGCGGCCCGACGTGGACGATCGTCTTGCCGACCGACTCCAGGATCGGGAGCGCCGCGGCGAAGTCTTCGGCATCGCCACCGGCCATAATGGACAGTGAAGCCTGCTCGGCCCCGGCCTGTCCACCGGAAACGGGAGCGTCCAGCACCCGGATCTCCCGTTCGGCCGCTCGCTCGGCCACCTCGATGGAGGTCTCCGGCCGGATGGTGCTCATGTCGATCAGCAGAGTGCCCGGTTTCGCCGACTCCAGCACCCCGCCTCCCGCGAGCACGACGGCCTCGACCTGCGGGTGGTTCGGCAGCATGGTGATGACGACCTCCGCGTCCGCCACGGCGTCCGTCACCCCGTTCGCGGCCCGGCCGCCCGCGGCTTCCAGCCTCGCGAGCGCGTCGGCGTTCGTGTCGAATCCGCTCACCTCGTGGCCGGCCGCGACGAGATGTCCCGCCATCGGCCCGCCCATGATCCCCAGGCCGATGAATCCCAGCTTGGTCATGCCAGTCCCCTTCGTTCGAAAGGCAGCCACGACAGCGATTCCGCGCTCGGCCCGTCGGGTTTGTACTCCACGCCGACCTGTCCGCGGTAGCCCGCCGTCTGCAGCTTTTCCAGGTATCCCTCGATGTCCAGCGTTCCGGTCCCCGGCTGGTGGCGCCCTGGGGCATCGGCGATCTGCACGTGGCCGATCCGTCCGGTGTGGACGGTGGTGACCGTGTCGAGGTCGTCACCGTTGACCGCCAGGTGGTACAGGTCGGCCAGCAGCTTCACGTTGTCCCGCCCGAGTTCGTCGAGCACCTTCAGTACGTCGTCCGCGGTCTTGAGCGGGTACTTCTCCGCCCCCGACAACGGTTCCAGCACGATCTCCGCGCCGATGCGCGCGGCCGCGTCCGACGCGAGCGCCAGATTCGACAGGCCGAGCTTGTCCTGCCCGGCCGGATCGGCGCCGTCGATCCGGTTGCCGTAGAGCGCGTTGAACCGGCGGCAGCCGAGCCGCTCGCCGAGGTCGATCGCCGAGGCGATGCCGCGGGCGAACTCGTCTTCACGACCGGGCCAGGTGACGAGGCCGCGATCGCCACCCGCCATGTCACCGGGGAAGAAGTTCAGCCCGGTCACCGCGACACCCGCCCGCTCGACCGACGCCACGAAGGCGTCGACCTCGGCGTCGTCCGGAACCGGCGCTTCGAACGGCCACCAGTACTCCACCGCGGTGAAGCCCGCGGCGCGCGCCGCTTCCGCACGATCGAGCAGCGGCAACTCGGTGAAGACCAGCGACAGGTTCAGCACGTACGGCAGCGCATGACGCGAACCGGCAAGATCAGCCATCGAAACCTCTGTCATTTCGCTATGCGGAAACTTTCTTTCGTATATCGAGAATAGCCCGCTGACCTGTTCTCGGTCAACGGGCAACGGACCGCCAAACCGGGAATTGTCGGACCCCTTCGTTAGCGTCAGCCGGCATGGACAGCACGCCCTTCCAAGCCCGGATCCCGGAGGCCGATCTCGAAGACCTCCGTGATCGGCTCCGCCGTGCCCGCTGGCCCGAAGACGAGACCGTCGACGACTGGTCGCAGGGCGTACCCGCCGCCTACCTGCGTGAACTGTGCGCCTATTGGGCGGAGACCTACGACTGGCGGGCAGCCGAGTCGCGGCTCAACGCGTTCCCCCAGTTCCGGTCCGAGATCGACGGGCTCGGTATCCACTACCTGCACGTCCGCTCCCCGCATCCTGACGCGCTGCCACTGGTCCTCACCCACGGCTGGCCGGGCTCGGTCTTCGAGTTCCTCGACGTGCTCGGCCCGCTCACCGATCCGGTCGCTCACGGCGGGGACGCGGCGGACGCCTTCCACGTCGTCGTCCCGTCCCTGCCCGGGTACGGCTTCAGCGACAAGCCCACGCGGGCCGGCTGGTCGATCCAGCGCATCGCCGACACGTGGATCCGCCTCATGGAGGACCTGGGATACGAGCGTTATGGCGCCCAAGGCGGCGATTGGGGCACCAGCATCACCACGCTCATGGGCCGGACGGCACCCGAGCGGCTGGCCGGGATCCACCTCAACCCACCGCTGGCGGCGCCGGACCCGGCGACCTTCGATGATTTGACCGAATCCGAGCGGAAATCACTCGCCGACCTCGAAACGGCCAAGGCCGACGGTTCCGGGTATGCGATCCAGCAGGCGACGAGGCCGCAAACGATCGGTTACGCGCTGGCCGACTCGCCGGTCGCGCTGTGCGCGTGGATCGTCGAGAAGTTCCAAGCCTGGACCGATTGCGGCGGCCATCCGGAGAACGCGCTGAGCCGCGACGCGATGCTCGACGACATCACGCTCTACTGGCTGACGGGCACCGGCGCCTCGTCCGCCCGGCTGTACTGGGAGAGTTTCGCCGAGGTGTCGAGCTGGTTCGCCGAATCCACTGTGGACACGATCACCGTGCCGACCGGCTGTTCGATCTTCCCGCGCGAGACCCCGCGCCCGTCCCGCCGCTGGGCGGAGCGCCGCTTCACCGACATCCGGTACTGGAACGAGCTCGATCGGGGCGGCCACTTCGCTGCCTTCGAACAGCCTGAGTTGTTCACCGAGGAGGTGCGGTCGTTCTTCCGGCTCGTGCGCTGACCGCTTGACCGTGACACCGTGTCAGGCTGTGCGCTGGGAGGCGTCATGTTCAGTATCGGAGATTTCGCCAAACACGGCCGGGTGTCGGTCCGCATGCTGCGTCACTACGACGCCATCGGGCTGCTGCGCCCCGCCCACGTCGACCCGTTCAGCGGCTACCGGTCCTACGCCGGCGAGCAGCTGGCGCGGCTCAACCGGGTGATCGTGCTCAAGGATCTCGGGTTCACCCTCACCCAGGTGCAGGAGATCCTCGACGCGGAAATCGGCGCGGACGAACTGCGCGGAATGCTGCGGCTCCGCCGTGCCGAACTCGAAGCGGCCATCGAGGCCGACGAGGCGCGGCTCAAGGCCGTCGAGGCGAGGCTCCGGTCGATCGAAAGCGAGGGAACCATGCCTTCCGAAGACGTCGTGATCAAAAGCCTGCCCGCGGTGCGCGTCGCCGAGCTGACGGGGACGGCGGGCGGTTACGTGAACGACGAGATCGGGCCCGTCGTGCAAGGGCTCTACAAGGAGCTGTTCGGCGCGCTCGGCCCGATCACGCCGTCCGGTCCGCTCATCGCCTACTACGAAGACGACACCGACGGCGAACGAGTGCGGATCCACGCCGCGGTCCCGATCTCGGCCGAAACCGATGGCACGGAAGGATTCTCGACGGTCCGCCTCGCCGAAGTCCCGGCCGCTGCCACGATCCTGCACCGAGGTTCGATGGAGACCGTGCTGCCCAGCTACCAGGCCCTGGCGAAGTGGGTCGACGCCCACGGGTACCGCGCGAGCGGCCCGGCGCGGGAGTTCTACCTCGAGTGCCCGGAGGACGGGGACAAGTGGGTCACCGAGCTGCAGCAGCCGATCACCAAGGCCTGACCGTCATGAGTCGATGAGCGGCGTCGCGAAAGCCACTTTCGGGACACCACACGTCCCGAAAGTGGCTTTCGCGACACGCCTCCGGCAGTACCGGAGGTCGCATCACGTCGGGCCGGTCTGACGTTGCGAAAGCCACTTTCGCAACGTTGAAGGTTGCGAAAGTGGCTTTCGCAACCCGTTCGCCCGCCTCCGTGGCGGGGGAAGTCCCCTCACCCCGAACAATGCAGAGCGGTCAGGAACTCGGTCACGACAGAACGGAACCCGTCCGGCGCCTCCAGCCACGGCACGTGCCCGACGTTCTCGAACCGCACCCGCCTCACCGACGGCAGGGCCTGTTCCAAGGAGTCGACGGCCCACCGGGGCCGGTTGTCGGCCATGCCGTCCACGATCAGCGTCGGCACCCTCAGCGACTCGCAGGCCGAGACGAGTTCCGACTCCGGCACGGTCCGCATCTCCTCGCTGAGCGCCGTGTTCGCTTCGTAGTTGACCGGGAACCAAGGCGTCGCCATCGCTTCGGCGTGGCGCGCGCCGTCGGTCACGAAATCGGCCGTCCACTGCCATATCGCGCGTTCGCGGCCCTCGCCGCGAGGCTGCTCGCCCACCAATCGCTCGAAGTTCCGCTTGAATTCCGCGTGCCATTCGTGACCGAGGCCGACGCCCGAAACGTAAACGAGCGCGCTCACTCGTTCCGGCCACGCGAGCGCGTAGAGAAGGCCGAGATGCGCACCCCACGAATGCCCGAGCACCGGGACACGGTCGATGCCGTGCCACTCGCGGACGGCGTCGACGTCGGCGACCATCCGTTCGAGCGTGTACGGGCCACGCGCTTCCGAACGCCCGGCACCGCGCTGATCCCACCGGATCAACCGGAACCGCGGACCGAGATCGAGGGTGCCGAACATGTCCCACAGACCGGGACCGCCGTGGCAGCACAGGATCGGTTCGTCCCGGCCGGTCGCCGAGGTCCACAGCTCACAACCGTCGTCGGTGATCATCACGTGATTATCCGATGGTCCGGGCGGCGGTCGTTGACTATCTTCCGCGACATGACGACGTACAGGCCGCCGCAGCGAACGGCCACCCTCGCCGACGCGCCCGCCATCGCGGCGCTGATGCGCGCCTCGGTGCTGGAGTTGTTCCCCCGGTTCTACGACGAACGGCAGACCGCGAGCGCGGCGGACCACGTCGCGCGTCTCGACCTGCGGTTGATCGAAGACGGCACCTACTTCGTGCACGAGACGGACGGCGAGATCGTCGCCTGCGGAGGTTGGAGCAGGCGCAACAAGACCCATGCGGGCGCCGGCGACGCGTCGGACGACGACCGTCCGCTCGATCCGGCCACCGAGCCCGCGCGCGTGCGCGCCATGTTCGTCCGCGGCGACTGGACACGCCGTGGGCTCGGGCGCGCGATCCTCGAGTCCTGTCGTCTCGCCGCGAAGGCCGAAGGGTTCACGTCGCTGACACTGACCGCGACCCTGCCCGGTGTCCCGCTGTACCTGTCGTTCGGCTTCACCGAAGTCGAACGGGTGACCGTCACGACGCCCGACGGCGTCGACGTACCGGGCGCCGTCATGGCCAGGGACATCGACGAGCCGGATAGCATCGAACGATGATCTCCGGGCCCACCGCGCTTTCATTCGTCTTGATCTGCCTGCTCGGCGCCATGGCACCGGGCCCGGATTTCCTGATCGTGACCCGCAGCGCGATCCTCGGCGGGCGCAAGGCCGGGATCGCCGCCGGACTCGGCATCGCGCTCGGCGTCTTCGTCTGGGTGGTCGCGATCGCGCTCGGGGTCGCGGCGATCCTCACCGCGTCGGCGATCGCCTTCACCGTGGTGAAACTGATCGGCGCCGGCTACCTGATCTTCCTCGGAGTCAAGGCGTGGCTGGCGGTGCGCCGCGGCGACTACAGCGAACTCAAGGACAGGGTGGCGCCCGTCGTCGCACCCAAGGAGGCGTTCCGGCAGGGGCTGCTCACGAACCTGTTCAATCCGAAGGTCGCGATGTTCTTTCTCGCGCTGATCCCCCAGTTCCTCCCGCATTCGGCCTCGACCGCGCAAACCCTGCAGCTGGCCGTGCTGGCCACCACGGTGGCCGTCGTCTGGACCTTCGTCCTGGCGACGCTGGTCGGTTCGCTGCGAAGGTTCTTCAGCTCCGGCAGGGTGCGGCGGACGATGGACGCGGTGATGGGCACCTTCCTGGTCGGACTCGGCATCCGGGTCGCGGTGCAGAACTGACCCGAAGGCGCCCATCACACGACGTCAGAGGGCTTCGGCGGCGAGGCGCGTCCCTTCGACGCGGGCGGCGATCTTGGCGAACGCGGTGTCCCGCGACGTCGAGGTGTCGTCGGCGAACGGCGAGAAACCGCAGTCGTCACAGGTGCCCAGCCGGTCCGGCGAGATGAACCGCGCCGCCTGGAGAACCCTGTCCCGGACCTCTTCGGCGGTTTCGACGCGCGGGTCGATCGGATCGGTCACGCCGACGAAGACCCGCTGCTCCGGACGAGCATGCTCGGCGATCACCCGCAATGCCCGCTCGGGATCCGGCTCACTGGCCAGCTGGACGTAGACATTGCCCACCTTCAACCGGAACAACGTCGGCAGCAGCCCGGCGTAGTCGACGTCCAGGCTGTGCACGGAGTCCTGGTCCCCACCGGGGCAGGTGTGCACACCGATCTTCGCCCGCTCCTCCTCGGAGAACCGGTCGAGCACGGCGTTGTTCAGGTCCACAAAGGACTGCAGCAGTCCGCCGGACGGATCGAGCTTCAGCGACAACCGGCCTTCGGTGAAGTCGATCTGGACACTGTCCGCACCCGCGTCGAGACTGCGGCGGATATCCGCCTCGGCCTCGTTCACCAGGTCGGCGATGAACTGTTCTTTGTCATATCCAGCCAATTCTTCACCTGGATAGACGAGACTGACCGCCGAGGCCGCGATCACCGCCTGCTTCACCGGCCGGGTCGCGTACTTCTTGGCCTCACGCAGATAGCTGTCGGCGTAGGTCTGATAGCGGAACGGCCCGGCGGTCAGCCTCGGAAGCTGCCGGGTGTGCCCGTCGGCGAACGGGATGACAACGCCGTCCGATGCCAGCGAAGTGAGGCCCGCCAAGGGATATGTGGCGAAACTCGGTTTGCCCTGCTCGCCGTCGGTGATGACCGGCGAGCCGGTCTCCTCCAGCCGTTTGATGGTCTCCACGAGAGCTTTTTCCTGCGACTCGCCGAGTCCGTCGGCGTCGAGCCGCCCTGCGGCGTGCTCACCGAGTGCTTCGATGAGATAGCCGGGACGGGGAATACTGCCGATCGGTTCGGTGGGTATGGTCATCGCTCGCGTCCTCCCAGATGGCACAGCCCGCGGCCCCCATGGCCACAAGCGTGGAAACTACCGAGCCCTTCCCTCCTTGACGATCTTTCGGCGTGCCGAAACCCCTAATGGCGCAATGGTTAGCTCCTCAAAGGATCTCCGACGCCGTACCGTATAGGTCGTTATACAACGCTCGGCGAAATTCGATGCTTATCCGGCCCTGCTCCTGGGTATTCCGTGGATGTCGACGGCCGGGGCGCGCCGAAGGAGAAACCGATGCTGAGCCATCACGATCGGCAAGAGCTGGAGAAGATCGAGCGTTGGTTCGAGCTCACCGAGCCGGCTTTGGCCGCCCGGCTGCGGTCCGGCAGGCCCGCCCAGCCCCCTCTGCTCCGCCTGGCCCTCCTCCTCAGCCTCGACATCACCGCGGGGATGTTGATGCTGCTGGGCATCGTGGTGAGCAGCCCGTCCCTGCTGCTGACCGGGATGATCACCGTGACCGCGGCGGTGATCGCGCACCTGTCCCGGTTCGGGCGTCCCTGATCGTCTTCCTCTGCGCCGGTAGAGTCCGGGCGATACGTCCGGTTCACTGGGAGGAAGACGCATGCGTTTCATGATCATCATCAAGGCGGACGAGGACTCCGAAGCCGGGAAGCCGCCTCCGATGGAGGCTTTGACCGCCATGGCGAAGTTCAACCAGGAGATGCTCGACGCCGGGGTGCTGGTCGGCGGCGAAGGCCTGCAGGAAAGCTCGAAGGGCGCACGGGTCACGCTCACCCCGGCCGGGGCCACCGTCACCGATGGCCCCTTCACCGAAGCCAAGGAACTCGTCGGCGGCTTCTGGATCGTCGACGTCCCCTCGCGCGCCGAAGCGATCGAGTGGGCCAAGCGCTGCCCCACTCCCCCGACCGGCGACACCGTGCTCGAGATCCGCAAGATCCTCGAAGCCGAGGACTTCGGCGAGAACTTCACCCCGGAACTGCAGGAGAACGAGCAGCGAATGCGCGACGAGATCGCCGAACGGTCCTAAGCTCGGTTTCATGGCCGTCGGGGAGTGGATACTTCACGTCGACCTCGACCAGTTCATCGCGGCGGTCGAGGTCGCCCGGCGGCCTGAGCTGCGCGGTAAGCCCGTCATCGTCGGCGGCACGGGCGATCCCGCGGAACGGGCAGTGGTGGCGACGGCGTCGTACGAGGCGCGGGAGTTCGGCATCCGGTCCGGAATGCCCCTGCGAACCGCCGCGAAACGCTGCCCTGACGCGATCTTCCTCGCCACGGACGCCCCCGCGTACCAAGAGGTCTCCGACCGGGTGATGGCGACACTGCGGGAATTCCCCGTGATCGTCGAAGTGCTCGGCTGGGACGAAGCATTCCTCGGCGTCACCACCGACGATCCCGAAGCACTCGCCGCCGACATCCGGCGGGCAGTGGCCGAGGAAACCGGGCTCTCCTGCTCCGTCGGTATCGGGGACAACAAGCTGCGCGCCAAACTCGCCACCGGATTCGCGAAACCGGCGGGGATCTTCCGGCTCGTCCAGGACAACTGGTGGGACGTCATGGCCAAGCGGCCGACGGACGCCCTGTGGGGCATCGGCACCAAGACGACGAAGAAGCTCGCCGAGGCCGGCTACCACACCGTGCTGGAGCTGGCGGGCGCCGATCCGGCGGACCTCGCGGCCCGGTTCGGCCCGAAGCTCGGCCCTTGGTACCGGATCCTCGCCGGCGGAATCGGCGACGCCGAGGTCACCGCGACGCCGTACGTCGCGCGATCCCGTAGCCGCGAGACGACCTTTCAGCAGAACATCGCCGATCCCGAGGCCATGGCCGCGGAGGTCGTCGCACTGGCGAAACGCGTCTCACAGGACGTCGCCGAGGAGGGCAGGCCCGCCGCGCGGGTCGCGGTCAAGGTCCGGTTCGCCCCCTTCCAGACCCATACCCACAGCGTGACCCTGCCCGCCCGGACCTCGGACCCGGCCGAAATCGAGAAGGCGGCGCTGGCCGTGCTCGGCATGTTCGACCTCGGCAGACCGGTCCGCCTACTGGGCGTCCGCGCCGAATTCCTCTCGCCTGCGGAGCGATCCGTGTCGCCTTGACAGCGCTCGCGGCGTTTTGCCATTCTGGTTGCGGGTCGAGAGGCGCTGCGACGGAATTCTTCCGCCACGCTCGGCCCGCTGCGACAGACGTAAGGGCGCCTCCCACTGTGGAGGTGCCTTTGTTGCGTCTGAACCCTTTTCCGGCCGTCGAGGCCGAGCACTGAAACCCCCGCACTGACACAGTCCTTCCCGCCACCGGCGAAAAGGACCGCTTTGCCCTGCCTTCCTTGATGATTGGAGCACCCATGAGCCCGACCCTGTCCAAGGTCAACGGGATCGAATTCGCCGTCGCCGACCTTTCCCTCGCCGAGGCCGGCCGTAAGCAGCTGCGTCTCGCCGAGGTCGAGATGCCCGGTTTGATGGCGCTGCGCCGCGAATACGCCGACTCCCAGCCGCTGAAGGGCGCGCGGGTCGCGGGTTCGCTGCACATGACCGTGCAGACCGCCGTGCTGATCGAGACGCTCGTCGCGCTGGGCGCCGAGGTGCGCTGGGTGTCCTGCAACATCTTCTCCACGCAGGACGAGGCGGCCGCGGCCGTCGTCGTCGGCCCGAACGGCACCGTGGAGCAGCCGTCGGGTTCTCCGGTGTTCGCGTGGAAGGGCGAGACGCTCGCCGAGTACTGGTGGTGCACCGACCAGCTCTTCGACTTCGGCGACGGCCGCCTCCCGAACATGATCCTGGACGACGGCGGTGACGCGACCCTGCTGATCCACAAGGGGGTCGAGTTCGAGGCCGCCGGCGCCGTTCCGCAGGCGACCGAGGAAGACCCGGAGGAGTACCACCTCGTGCTGGAAACCCTGCGCGAGAGCCTCGGCCGCGACACCAGCCGGTTCACCCGCATCGCCAAGGAGGTCCGCGGGGTCACCGAGGAGACCACCAACGGCGTCAAGCGGCTCTACAAGCTCGCCAAGGAAGGCGAGCTGCTCTTCCCGGCGATGAACGTGAACGACTCGGTGACGAAGTCGAAGTTCGACAACAAGTACGGCATCCGCCACTCGCTCATCGACGGTCTCAACCGCGGCACCGACGTGATGATCGCGGGCAAGGTCGCGGTCGTCTGCGGCTACGGCGACGTCGGCAAGGGCGCCGTGGAATCGCTGCGCGGCCAGGGTGCCCGCGTGGTCGTCACCGAGATCGACCCGATCTGCGCGCTGCAGGCGGCGATGGAAGGTCTCGACGTCGTGGAGCTCGACGACGTCGTCGAGCGCGGCGACATCTTCATCACCACCACCGGCAACTTCGACATCATCATGGCCGACCAGATGGCCAAGATGAAGCACAACGCGATCGTCGCCAACGTCGGGCACTTCGACAACGAGATCGACATGGCGGGCCTCGCGAAGATCCCGGGCATCCAGAAGATCGAGATCAAGCCGCAGGTGCACGAGTGGGTCTTCCCCGCCACGGCGGACCGCGAGGCGCACTCGATCATCGTGCTGTCCGAGGGCAGGCTGATGAACCTCGGGAACGCGACCGGCCACCCGAGCTTCGTGATGTCGAACTCCTTCACCAACCAGACGATCGCGCAGATCGAGCTGTTCACGAAGCAGGGCGAGTACACCACCGACGTCCACGTGCTGCCGAAGCACCTGGACGAGAAGGTGGCCCGCCTGCACCTCGACGCGCTGGGCGTCCGGCTGACGAAGCTGACCAAGCGTCAGGCCGAGTACATCGGCGTGGACGTCGAGGGTCCGTACAAGCTGGACCACTACCGGTACTGAGGCTCGACCGGCTCGTGAGCGGCAAGGACGGTTAGAACCGCCTTTACCACTCACGAGCCAGACATCCATTAGGCCGAATGCGTGAAAACTTCGGCCGGATGGCCCTGTTTCCCTCAGGTGAGGGGCGGGAATTCCTCAAGTAGCCACACCCCGGCAGCACGTGAGCCGGGCGACTACGAAGGAGAAGGTGTTCCCGTGATCATTCTCGGCGTCATCCTGATTGTCGTCGGTGTCATCGCCAGCATCCCCGTCCTGTACTCGATCGGGATCGCGCTGGCGGTCATCGGCATCATCCTGGCCGTTCTCGGGAACACCGGGAAGGCCATCGGCGGTCGCGCCCACTGGTACTGAGCACCGGACCGAATCGGTACCGAGCCCCCGGTACCGGCGCTGAAAACGGCCTGGGCACCCGGCGTTCCCCTCACGCCGGGTGCCCAGGCCGTTTTCGTGCGCCACCCGCCGGGTACCCGACCAGGAAGAGGAGAAGGAGGGAGAGCCGATGGCAGGAATGGACCCTCGCCCGTACCTGACGGACGCGAAGTACCCGTGTGGACGCGGCGAACTCCTGCGGGCCGCCGCGGCGGCCGGGGCGGGCGACGACGTCCTGGGCCCCTTGGGCACGCTGCCCGCCGACGACTACGCGGACGGGGACGGCGTGTGGGAGGCCGTCTGCTCCTGCAACGGGGCGCCGATCCACGACACCGCGAAGGAAGCACCGTGACATGAAGGGGCCCCCCGGCTCCGAGGGGGAGGGAGAGCCGGAGGACCCCGTCATAGTTAACACATTCCCGGCCGCGATGTACACGAACGCATACACCTTCGAGTGGCAATCGGGCACGAACTCCCGAATCGGGCCGGACTGGTGTATTGGCCGCCGGTCAAGAAGCCCGTAGCAGCAGCTGGGCCGACACCTCCGCACACGAGCAGCCTCCATCGACGTCGAAACAGTCGATGGTCAGCGTGTGCCGGAGAAAGTCGAGATCGACACAGCCGTCTTCGCTGCATTCACTGAAACCACCGTCGACGTGGACCACCAGGGTGCCGTGGCAGTGATCGAGTCCGCCGGCGCAGAACGCGCACTCCATGTTCATGCCGCCTCCCGCGATCGAATCGAAGATCGCTTCGGAAAAGTTCTCCTCGATTGCCTTACTACCACCGAGGGACGACAGATCCTGGCATACGCGCGGCGTGTCGTGACACCCGGCGTGGTGACACCGGGCACAACAGTCCACAAAGGAGAGTCAGGCGCTCTTCGGGGTTCGCTTGCCCGACGCGGGTTTCTTGGCCGCGGTGGCCTTCTTGGCCGCTGCGGGCTTGCGGCTCTTCTTCGCCTCGCTCACGCTGGCCTGCAAAGCCTCCATGAGGTCGACGACGTCGGCCTTCGCGCCGACGACCTTCGGTTTCGTCGTCTGGTTTCCCGCGGCCTTGGCCTCGATCATGGCTTCCAGGGCCTCACGGTAGGAATCGCTGTACTTCTCCTGCTCGAACACCGGCTCCGAGAGCGAGTCGATCAGCGACCCCGCCATCGTCAGCTCCTGCGGCCGCACCTGCGGCGGATCCTCGTGCAGGAACCCGAAATCCGGGACGCGGACCTCGTCGGGCCACAGCATCGTCGTCATCGTCAGGACGTCGCTGTGGACCCGCAGGATCGCGAGCGTCTCCCGCTGCCGGATGGCGACCTTCGCGACCGCCACGTGGCTCGCCTTCTGCAGCGCGTCACGCAGGACCACGTACGGTTTGACGGCGTTCTTCTGTGGTTCGAGGTAGTAGGTCTTGTCGAACTGGATCGGGTCGATGGACTCCAGCGGCACGAACTCGAGCACGTCGATGGCCCGCGACGACGCCAGCGGCAGCTCGGACATGTCCTCGTCGGTGAGCACGACCATCTCGCCGTCGGGCAGTTCGTAGCCCTTGGCGATCTCGGCGTAGGGCACTTCCTCGCCGTCGATCGTGCAGAACCGCTTGTACTGGATCCGGCCGCCGTCGGCCTCGTGCACCTGGCGCAGCGAGACGTTCTTGTTCTCGGTGGCCGCGTACAGCTGGATCGGGATGCTCACCAGCCCGAAGGACACCGAGCCCTTCCACATCGAACGCATCGAGCCGCACCTCCGCTGCCGTCACCGACCGTACTCACACACGGTGACCACGGTAGCCCGAAACGGCGCACCGCGACAGTCCCGCGAACCCGATCGCGGGACTGTCGTGATGCCGGAATCAGACCTCGGCCAGGTATTTCTCGGCTTTCGCGGGGTCCAGGAACCAGTGCTGGAAATCGGTCGGATCGGAGAACCCGTTCGCGAACCGCTTCGCCACGGCGGGCTTCTCCCCCGCCGCGCCGATGATCTGGAGCACGTGCGGGGGCGGCGGCTGCAGCATCGCGTTGGTCCAGGTCGTCACGTGCTGGGCGTACTCCCAGTACTTCTCGAACGACGCGGACATCCACTCCTCGTCGAACGGCTTGTCACCGCGTTCGAGGATCGAGTCCAGATAGGACGCCGCGCAGTGGCTCGCGTTGTTGGAACCCTGCCCGGTGATCGGGTCGTTGGCCACCACGACGTCGGCCATGCCGAGCACCGCGGTCCCCGAATCCAGCTTGCCGACCGCGTTCCGCACCACGGGCGTGTATCCGCCCGCCAGCGTCGCCTTGTCGTCGGTCAGCACGGCGTTCCGGGACCGCTCGTACTCCCACGGGAGGAACTGCTTCATCAGCGAGAGGATCCGGTCGAGATGCTGCTGCGGCGACGGCCGGTCGTCCCAGCAGTCGAGCGGGCCGCCGGGGACGCCCTCGAAGAACAAGATGTCGCAGTTCCCGCTCAGCGTGTACGCGGGGATCATGAACAGCTCACCCACGCCGGGGATGATGTTGAACCGCACCGCCGCCTTGTCCGGATGCTCGGGCCGTCGCTCGAGCCCGTGCACGTACGCCAGCGAAAGCGCGCGCTGGGGTTCGGTGTACGGCGAACGCTCCGGGATCCGGTCGAACAGCTGGACCAGCTCACCCTTGCCCGCCGCGATGACGACCAGGTCGTACAGCTTCGCCAGCGGCGCCAGATCCGACGTGGTGACGCCGTGGATGACGACCTTGCCGCCGCGGTCCTCCACCAGTTCGAGCCAGGCGGCCATTTTCACCCGCTGATCCACCGACTGCGCGTAGTGCTCCAACGGCCCGAACCAGTCCAGGACGCGGCTGGAGTCCGGTCCCGCGATCGAAACGCCGAGCCCTTCGACCTTGACGGTCTCTTCCTCCCACAGGTTCAGCTTGTGGTCCCGCTCGTGTTGCAGAGCGGAGTGGAACATGCACTGGGTCGACATCACCTTGCCGGACCGGATCTCGTCCGGCGTCCGCGCCGACATCACCGTGACGTCGTAGTCGTGGGCCAGCAGGCTCAAGGCCAGCTGCAACCCCGACTGCCCGGCACCGACGATCAGAACCTTGCGCATCCTCGACGTTCCTCCCAGAACCGTTCAGCTGAGTGAAGCGAACTCGCGGCCCGGCCCGGAGACCACCGCGAGAGACAGCGTGTGCGACACCAGTTCCTGCAACGTCGCGACCGCCGACTTCGGGTCGCGGGCGTCGCAGGTGACCAGCGGGATGTCCGGGGACAGCGCCAGCGCGTCGCGCACCTCTTCGAGGTCGTGCACCGGCATGCCCTCGAACTGGTTGACCGCGACGATGAACGGCAGCTCGGAGTCGTTCTCGAAGTAGTTGATCGCGGCGAACGACTGGTCGATCCGGCTGGTGTCGACCAGCACGACGGCGCCGAGCGCGCCGCGCGAGAGGTCGTCCCAGAGGAACCAGAACCGGGCCTGGCCGGGGGTGCCGAACAGGTACAGGAGCAGGTCTTCACGCAGGGTGATCCGGCCGAAGTCCATCGCGACCGTGGTGGTGGATTTGGTTCCGGGCGGCACCAGCTCGTCGACGCCGGCCCCCGCCTCGGTCATCCAGGCTTCGTTGCTCAGCGGCGGGACCTCGGAGACGGAGCCGACGAACGTCGTCTTGCCAACGCCGAATCCACCGGCGACCACGATCTTGGCGGAGATCGCCAGCAGATCCGCGTCAGACCGGGAGGCGCTTGAGTCCATCGAGGATCCTCTCGAGCACGTTCGTATCGTGGTTGTAGGCGTGGGCCGTCGGGTGCACGAACACGGCGCCCTGGGTGGCGAGGTCGCCGATGAGCACCCGGACCACACCCAGTGGCAGATCCAGTCCCACCGAAAGCTCGGCGATCGACGAGCGATCCCGGGCGCGCTCGTACAGCGAGCGCGATTCGGGCATCAGCGCCTCGGCCAGTGACGGGTCGTAACGCGGGACCGAGATCAGGGTCTCCACCAGCAGCAGCTGGCTGCTCTTGGTCCGGCCGCCGGTCAGCGCGTACGGCCGGATTCTGCGGCTGCGCATCTTGACGGGCCGGTCCGGAGATTGGTCGCTGGACACGGTCATCCCTTCCTTCTCCGGATTCTCAGGCCTGCGGCCGTCGGGCGGTCAGGACCTGCCGGAGTCCCGCTCGCACCTCGGGGGTGAGGGCGTGACCGGCGTTGGTGATGAACTGGGTCATCTCGTAGGCGACGACCTTCATGTCGCAGTCCGGTTCGGTGAGCACCGCGAGCCCCGCCTCGGCACCGATCCCCATGAACAGGAAGTACCCGCGGGTGAGCCGGATGATGATCTGCTCGCAGTTGCCCTTGCCGAACAGCGCCGCGCTGTTGCCCGCGAGGCTGAGCAGGCCGCTCGCGATGGCCGCGAGCTGCTCGGCGTCGTCGCTCGACACCGATTCCGAAGCGGTCAAAGGGAAACCGTCGACGGACATGATCAGCGCGTGGCTGGCACCGTGCACCTTGCGCACGAAGTCGTCGAGCAACCACGTGAAATCCGTGGTCGCGTCCTGGGCGGTCACTGGGTGTTTCCTCCGGTCTCACGCTCGTGCCGGTCGTCGAGGGCGGCACGCTCGCCGTCGGTGAAGGCATCGAGGTCGGCCAGCAGCGCCTCGTGCCCGTCCGCCGCGTCGGCGGACGGGGTGGTCGGCGGGGCCGGTTCGTCGGGCAAGGTCCTGATACTGCGGGAAACCCGGCGCGGAAGGCCGCTGGCCGTGGTGCCGCCGTCGGCGGGCGGCTGGAAGGCCGTGCGCGGACGCGGGCTGGGCTTCCGTTCCGGTTCCGGTGCCGCGGAAGGAGCCGGGCGGCGGCGCGGCAGCCCGGACGGGGTGGCGACCGGGGTTCCCACGGGCGCGCCGTTGGTGATCCTGGCCTGCGGCAGCACGACGGTCTGCGAACCGGACCACTGCTTCTCGGCCAGTTCCGACACCACCGGGACCGGCAGCAGCACGGTCGCGACCGTGCCGTGCGGGGTACGGCGGTCGAGCTTGACGGTGATCTCGTGCCGGTCGGCGAGCCTGCCGACGACCGCGAGTCCCATATGCCGCACGGAATCGTCGTCGAGCACCGGACCGGCCGCCAGCCGCTCGTTCAGCGCCGCGAGGCGTTCGGGCGGCATGCCGATGCCCTCGTCCTCGATGCGGATCAGCACGCTTCCCTGTTCGGTGAGATGCGCGCTGACGCTGACCGGCGAACTCGGCGAAGACTGGTTCGCCGCGTTGTCGAACAGCTCCGCGAGGATCCGGCTGACGTCTTCGGCGGCGAAGCCGACGACACCGAGCGAAACGACGCGCCCGATCGTGATCCGCGAGTAGTGGTCGATCGACGACATCGCGGCCCGCATCACGTCGAGCACGGACGAGATCCCGGCGGTCGTGTCGTCGGCGTCGCGGCCGGCGAGGACGCGCAGGTTCTCGGCGTTGCGCCGCAACCGGGTCGCCAGGTGGTCGAGCCGGTAGAGCTCGGCGAGGCGGTCGGAGTTCTCCTCCCCCGCTTCCATCGTCTCCAACTGCGCGAGCAACTGGTCGAGCAGGTTGAGGTCGCGCAGCGCGACATTCGAGCAGACCCCGGCGAGCGCACCGGCGTCCGGTGCCTCCACGGCAGGCCGTTGTTCCACCGCCGGTTCGACCGGCGGAGCCGACGGAGCGTGCCGGGGCGGTGCGGCGAGGAACTGCGCCGCGGCGACCCTGGAACGGTCCAGAAGAACCCGTGAGCGGTCAAGCAAGCCTCGAGCCCGCGTCACCATGTGCTTCCACTTCTTTCTCTTCGCATACCCGGACCCGTGTCGCACTCCCCAGCACAACGACGGCCATGCAAGCAGAAGTCACTATCCGTGTCCACAGTCGGTTTCCGTTCAACAGCTGGCAGTGACGTGGTCACGAACGCGTTACGGCTGGTGAGCGGGGCGCGCTAGGCCATTCGGCTGCATCTGAGTGTTTCGCGCCACGGGGGATGCGCAAAAAGTGCGCGCCGCGCATAAATTTGCGCGCCCCGCAACTTTTCCCTAGGCTGAGCACATGGCCTCCGACCCGACCGCGCCCCTGGGGCTGCGCGAACGCAAGAAGCGCGCGGCCCGTCGTGCCATGAGCGAGGCAGCGCTCAAACTCGCCGCCGAGAAAGGCGTCGAGCAGGTCCGCGTCGAGGACATCGCCAACGCCGTGGGGGTCTCCCCGCGCACGTTCAACAACTACTTCTCCAGCAAGGAGGAGGCTATCTGCTCGTTCATCGTCGAACGGCAGGAACGGGTGCTGGAGGCGCTGCGGGAAAGGCCGCCGGAGGAGCCGCTGTGGGAAGCCGTCAGCGCCGCGACGCTGGAGACCTACGGCCGTGACGGAGAGCCGAACCGCGACTCGGTGAAGGTCGCGCGCTCGATGATCCTGCACCCGTCGGTGCACGGTGAGTTCCTGAAGGCGCACGCCACCGTCGAACGAGTACTGGCGGAGGGGATCCTCGAACGGGCGGGGGCGGGCCTGGAAAACGCGTTGAACGCCCGGCTGATGGCGGCCATCGTGGAGTCCGCGGTGAAGACGGCGTTCTTCCACTGGCTGATGAACGAGGGTGCCGAGCCGTTCCTCGAGACGGCCGCCGCCCTTCTGCGCGAGGCCGCCGCCGGCATCCCCTCGCTCACCGGACCCGAACCGGCGAAGAAAACGAAGAAGCAGTAACACCCGACCCACCACTGGGGAGAAACCGTTGTGCTGACCAAGCTGTTGCGCATTCACCTGCGCCCGTACCGGCGAGACCTGTGGCTCATCGTGCTGCTGCAGTTCGTCCAGACCCTCGCCGGGCTCTACCTCCCCACGCTGAACGCCGACATCATCGACGGCGGTGTGGTCAAGGGCGACATCGACTACATCCTCGGTGTCGGCGGCGTCATGCTGCTCGTGTCGCTGGTGCAGATCGCCTGTTCGATCGGCGCCGTCTACTACGGCGCCCGGACCGCGATGGCGGTCGGCCGGGACGTCCGCGGCGCGATCTTCCACCGGGTCCAGGACTTCTCGGCCCGCGAAGTCGGCCACTTCGGGACGCCGTCGCTGATCACCCGCACCACCAACGACGTCCAGCAGGTGCAGATGCTGACGTTGATGGCCTTCACCCTGATGGTGTCCGCGCCTATCATGTGCTTCGGCGGCATCATCATGGCGCTGAACCAGGACGTCACCCTTTCGTGGCTGCTCGTGCTCGCGGTGCCGATCCTCGGTGTCTCGGTCGGGGTCATCATCGCGAAGATGCGCCCGGCGTTCCGGCTGATGCAGGAGCGCATCGACAAGATCAACCAGATCCTGCGCGAGCAGATCATGGGCATCCGCGTGATCCGGGCGTTCGTCAAGGACACGCACGAACGGCGGCGGTTCACCAAGGCCAACACCGAACTCCTGGACGTCTCGCTCGTCGTCGGCAGGCTGATGGCCCTCATGTTCCCCATCGTCATGCTCGTGATGAACGCCTCCAGTGTCGCCGTGCTGTGGTTCGGCGGGCTGCGGATCGACGACGGCAGCATGCAGATCGGCGCGCTCACCGCGTTCCTCTCGTACCTGATGCAGATCCTGATGGCGGTCATGATGGCCACCTTCATGTTCATGATGGTGCCGCGCGCCGAGGTCAGCGCCGAGCGCATCACCGAGGTGCTCGACACGCACACCAGCGTCGTCCTCCCGGAGAACCCGATCAGCCCCGGCGAGGTGCACGGACGGCTCGAACTGTCCGATGTGGAATTCCGTTTCCCCGGCGCGGAGAAGCCGGTGCTGCGGGAGATCTCGCTGCTGGCCCTGCCCGGTGAGACCACCGCGATCATCGGCAGCACGGGCAGCGGCAAGACCACGCTGCTCAACCTGATCCCCCGGCTGATGGACGTCACCGGCGGCTCCGTGCGGGTCGACGGCGTCGACGTCCGGGAACTGGATCAGACCGTGCTGTCCGACGCCGTCGGGCTGGTGCCGCAGAAGCCGTACCTGTTCGCCGGTACGGTCGCGAGCAATCTTCGCTACGGCAAGTCCGACGCCACCGACGAGGAGCTCTGGCACGCGCTGGAGGTGGCCCAGGGCAAGGACTTCGTCGAACGGATGCCCGAGGGCCTGAACTCCTCCATCGCCCAGGGCGGGACCAACGTCTCCGGCGGGCAGCGGCAGCGGCTCGCGATCGCGCGGATGCTGGTGCGGCGCCCCGAGATCTACCTCTTCGACGATTCCTTCTCCGCGCTCGACTACGCGACCGACGCCGCGCTGCGGCGGGCGCTCGCGGCCGAAACCGCCGAGGCGACCGTGGTCATCGTCGCGCAGCGGGTCAGCACGATCCGCAACGCCGACCGCATCGTCGTGCTCGACGAAGGCCGCGTCGTCGGGAGCGGCACGCACACCGAACTCATGGACGGCAACGAAACCTATCGGGAGATCGTGCTGTCCCAGCTGACCGAGCAGGAGGCCGCCTGATGAGCGCGCCCGAATCCACACAGTCTTCTTCGGACACCACCGCCAAACCGGTGGGCGAGCGCGCGAGCGCGGCACGGGGCCCCGGCCCTGGCGGAGGCGGTTTCGGCCGCGGCCCAGCCGGCTTCATGGGCGGACAGCCCGCCGAGAAGGCCCTGGACTTCAAGGGATCCCTGAAACGGCTGCTGCGCCTGCTGCAACCACAGCGCGCCATGCTGTACGGCATCCTGATCTTCGGCATCGCCAGTGTCACGCTGAGCGTCATCGGCCCGAAGATCCTCGGAATGGCCACGGACCTCATCTTCGCGGGCGTCGTCGCGAAGGACATGCCCGCGGGCGTGAGCAAGGAACAGGTCATCGCCGGGCTGCGGGCCGCGGGCGACAACACCGTCGCCGACCTGTACTCGGGGATCGATTTCGTCCCCGGCCAGCGTATCGACCTCGACGCCGTCGGCCAGGTCCTGTTGTGGGTCCTGCTGCTCTACATCGTGGCGTCGTTCTTCTCGCTGCTGCAGGCCAGGCTGACCACGAACCTGGTGCAGCGGGCGGTGTTCGACCTGCGTGAGCGGATCGAAGAGAAGTTCGCCAAGCTCCCGTTGAGCTACTTCGACCGCCAGCCGCGCGGCGAAGTGCTGAGCCGGGCGACCAACGACATCGACAATCTCGCGCTGTCCCTTCAGCAGACGCTCGCGCAGATCGTGTCGTCGCTGCTGATGGTCGTCGGTGTGCTCGTGATGATGTTCGTCATCTCGCCCCTGCTGGCGCTCGTCGCGCTCCTCTCGGTGCCGGCGTCGGTGATCGTCGCGGCCAAGATCGGCAAGAAGGCGCAGCCGCAGTTCATCAAGCAGTGGTCCACCACCGGGCGGCTCAACGCGCATATCGAGGAGATGTACACCGGGCACTCGCTGGTCAAGGTGTTCGGCCGCCGGGAGGAGGCCGAAGAGGTCTTCCGTGAGCACAACGACACGCTCTACGGCGCGAGCTTCAAGGCGCAGTTCATCTCGGGCACCATCCAGCCCGCGATGATGTTCATCGGCAACCTGAGCTACGTGCTGGTCGCCGTGATCGGCGCGCTGCGGGTCGCGTCCGGAACCCTGTCACTCGGCGACGTCCAAGCGTTCATCCAGTATTCACGGCAGTTCAGCCAGCCGGTCACGCAGATCGCCAGCATGGCGAACCTGCTGCAGTCCGGGATCGCGTCCGCGGAGCGGGTCTTCGCACTGCTCGACGCGGACGAGCAGGAACCCGAGCCCGCCGAGCCCGCTCGGGTCGAGGACGTGCGGGGGCAGGTCGAGTTCGAGCACGTGTCGTTCCGGTACACCGAGGACACCCCGCTCATCGAAGACCTGTCGCTCACCGTCGAACCGGGACACACCGTCGCCATCGTCGGCCCGACCGGCGCCGGGAAGACCACGCTGGTCAACCTGCTCATGCGGTTCTACGAACTCGACAGCGGCAGGATCACTCTCGACGGCGTCGACATCGCCGGGATGGACCGCGAGGACCTGCGGGCCAAGACCGGCATGGTGCTGCAGGACGCGTGGCTGTTCGGCGGCACCATCGCGGAGAACATCGCCTACGGTTCCGAGGGCGCCACGCACGACGAGGTCGTGGCCGCGGCCAAGGCGACCCACGTCGACCGGTTCGTCCGCACCCTTCCGGACGGGTACGACACGGTGATCGACGACGAGGGCGGCACGGTCAGCGCCGGTGAGAAACAGCTGATCACCGTCGCGCGGGCGTTCCTGGCGAAGCCCGCGATCCTCATCCTCGACGAGGCCACCAGCTCCGTCGACACACGGACCGAGGTGCTGATCCAGCGGGCGATGAACTCGCTGCGCGAAGGCCGGACGAGTTTCGTCATCGCGCACCGGCTTTCCACCATCCGCGACGCGGACGTCATCCTGGTGATGGAGAACGGATCGATCGTCGAACAGGGCGACCACGAAACGCTGCTGCTCACCGGTGGTGCGTACTCCCGGCTCTATGCCGCCCAGTTCGCAGAGGCACTGGCCGAAACCGACTGAACAGGATCGCGAGAAGGCCTCTTTTCCTGCTTTTACCGCGGGAAAAGGGGCCTTCGACGTACGGAAGGTGCGGGAACGGCGCTAGGCTTGCGTGACCCGATCCGGAGAGGGGTGCGCCGGCCGACCATGGCGGAGAAACTCGGCGAATACCGCCGTAAACGCAGACCAGGGCGGACTCCCGAGCCCCTTCCGGATCGCGATGGTAAAACCGGTGCCGACGATCTGTTCGTCATCCAGGAACACCACGCGAGCAGCCTGCACTGGGACATCCGCCTCGAACGGGACGGAGTGCTCGTCTCCTGGGCGGTGCCCAAAGGCCTGCCGATGTCACCGGATCTCGACCGTCTCGCCGTGCACACCGAAGACCACCCGATGGAATACCTCACCTTCGAAGGCGAGATACCCGCGGGCGAATACGGCGGCGGCACCATGACGATCTGGGACACCGGCCGGTACGAAACGCTGCACTTCAACGACCACAAGGTCGAGGTGGTCTTCCATGGCGAGCGAGCCCGCGGGAAATACCTGTTCCTCAACGTGAAGAAGGACGGCAGGGACAACGGCTGGTTGCTCAAAAGACTCGACCCGGCCGATCCCGGCCGCGCGGAACTCCCCTCTTTCCTCGCTCCGATGCTGACCAAACCGGGGCGGCTTCCGTCCACGGGCGAAGACGCGGAATGGGCCTACGAATTCGATTGGTCCGGGCGCCGCACCCTGATCCGGGTGTCCGGGGGACGGATCACCGCTTACGACGATTCGGGTGACGACGTCACCGGGCTGTATCCCGAGTTCCGCGGCCTCGGGGAACAACTCGGTGCCACAGAGGTGTTTCTGGACGGGGAGATCGTCGTCTTCGACGGCGGGAAGCCGAGTCCGGAAGGGCTCGGGCACCGCGTGCGGGCGACGAAGAACTCCGCCAAACGGCTCATGCCCCGGTATCCGGCCTTCTACCTGGTGAACGACCTCCTGCATCTCGACGGCCGCTCCTGCCTCGGCACGTCTTACGTCGACCGACGAGAACTCCTCGACGAACTCGGGTTGAGCGGACCGCATTGGCAAGTCTCGCGGTACTACCCCGGCGACGGTGGCGCGGTCGCGCGGGCGGCTCGCGAACACGGGCTAGCCGGTATCGTCGCCAAACGGGCCGGCTCCGCGTACCACCCGGGCAGGCGCACGGGTGACTGGCTTTCCATCACCGGAACCCTGGTGCAGCAAGTGGTACTGGGCGGCTGGCGACCGGGCGGCGGCAGCCGTGCGGACACGTTCAGCTCACTGCTGCTCGGCGTCCCGCACGAGGATGGCCTGCGGTACATCGGAAACGTGGGAGTCGGCTTCGCGGGCAGCGAGCTCGCCGAGCTTTCCCGGCGGCTTTTCCGCTTGGAGCGCAAGACATCCCCGTTCCACTCCGTTCCGGAGAAACAGGCGCGCGACGCGCGCTGGTCGCGGCCGACCATCGTCGGCGAGGTCGTCTTCGGCGGCTGGACCGACGCGGGCTGCCTGCGCAACCCACGCTGGCGCGGTCTGCTGCCGGACGTCACCGCCGACGAGGTCGAGCTCGACGGGGACTAGAGCCGCAGATCCTCCACGTCACGTCGGACGTCGAGATCGGCTCCGACCCCGCTGACGTCCAGAATCCGTGACACCAGAGGTGTCTTCACGATCACCGAGAACCGCGGGGACACCGCGTTGGCCTCCTCGAGCGCCTGCAAGCCGGCACAGCTGAGGAAGCGGACGCCGGAGAGGTCGAGGATCACGTGCCGTCCCCTGACACACGCACCGGTGAGTTCGGTGCGGAACCGCCCGACCGTGGCCGCGTCGATCTCCCCCACCGCGGTGAGGACGAGGACGCCGTCCTTGGGGCGGCTGCTGGTCACGGCCAGGGGCGGCGCTTCGCCGGGAACGCGCTGGCCAGGCAACATTGGGGGCGCCTCTCTCCAGACCACCAAGTTCCCTCGACGGTACTCGGCGACGGCGAGAGGTCAACCCGGGCTACCTCATTTGAGCCATTTCGGGCGAGAACCTTTACCCAAGTCTTGCCATTGCCCGGTGAAGCGCCGGTGCTCGGACTCGGCGGCGGCGATCGACCGTCCGTGCAGGACCCCATAGGTGAAAGCGTTTTCGTTCTCGGCGTACGCACGCAGACCGAGGAGCCGCAGGACTTCCCTGGTGACCACGATGTCGTGATGCGTGCCGAGCGTGGACTGCACCGCCTTGACGTTCTTTCGCCATTTTCGAAGTTTCTTGCCGGTCACCGGCCGGACCGTATCCGCGGCGTACCGGGCTCGTTTGGCCTTCTTGCGCACTTCGTGCAGCGCGGCGTCCTGCTCCGCGCCTGGCTCCAGCTCGCGCACCGCGGCGACGGCCTCGTCCAGCTTCCGGCTCGACCGCGCGACCGCCTTGCGTAGTTCCTTCTTGCCATCCTTGATCTTCCGGGGTTTGCGGACGAGCTTTTCCAGCGCACGCAACAGCTCCGTGTATCGCTTGCTGTCGAGTGCCCGGATCGCCCGCGCCTTGGCCTCTTCGGCCTCGCGCGCGAAATGCCGGGTCATCAGTTGCTCGACGTTGCCCAGCACCAGCTCGGCCGGCAGCGCCTTGACCTCGTCGTGCAGGCGCGCCGACATCACCTCAGTATCCCTCGCCGGACCGAGTTCACCCCCCAGCCACCGAAGCTCGGCGGCCAACCCCTCCGCGACGTCCGGATCGAGAGACCGCCGGAACGTCCGCAGCGCACCGCGCAACCGCCTGCTCGAAACCCGCATCTGGTGCACCGCGTCCTCGGCGTCTCGGCGGACCCCGATGTCGTTGCGTCGCAGCGCGTCCAGCTCCGCGGCGAAGTAGTCCGCCAGCACCGAACCCGACTTCTCCCTCGGGGAAGGCACGAGCTCGTCGGTCAAGCGCCGGAGCTTCGACGGCCACCTCGACCGCTCGGCCCCCGCTGACACGACCGCCTGATCCAGACTGTCGAGCACTTCGGGGTCGGCGCCGGGCGAGAGTTCGATCTCGATCTCCCGCCACCGGTCGAGGTGCGCCTTCTCCCCACCCGCTTCGCCGGTGACGACGTCGTCGGTCAGCGTCGCGAGCTCACGGCCTTCGGCGTCGAGCAAGGCGTACGAGGTGCGCTCGGTACGCAGGTGAGCGGCCTGGACGAGTTTGGCGCCGAGAGTATGCGCCCGGACCAGCTTCGCCAGCGCGCCCGGCACCTTGTCCGGCCTGCCCGCGAGCGGGAGCCGGAGTTCCTCGCGCCGGTCTTCGCCGACTGGGAGTTTGAGGTGCCAGCCCTCGTCGCTTCCGCCCAGCCTCCGCCGCAGCGTGATACCTGCCTGCGCGAGCCGGAAGTCGGCGGTGTCGAAGTACGTGGCGTCGAGGACGTCGACCCTCGGATCGGCCTGGTTCGTCACGGGACCGGCCGGGACCAGCGGCGGGATGGGCCTGTCGGCCGCCAAGTCGTACTTCCGCTCGATCTCCGTCTCGGCGACCGGGGCACCACCCTGCGTCTTCGTCACCACGAACTCCTTCTTCTCGGCTACCAGGAAGGATTACCCCAGGAGGTGACCGCGGGAAACCCCGGACGGCTCATTCCTCCATCCGGTCGTACCGGTCCGCCCATGCGGCGAGCATTTGTCGGGACCTCTCCTCGGTCAGAGTATCGCTTTCCAGTCTCGCGACAAGGGAATAATAGGCCTCGACCGCGACCCGATCGTCGATGAACACACCGGCCGCATAGGAATCGGTGTACACCACCGCCGGATGTTCCGTGAATTCCATGATGGTGAACGAATTCTCGAGCACCGTGCCCACCCCGTCGCTTTCCGGGACGATACGAATGGAGCAATACGGCAGGTTCGCCGACAGGACGAGGTGGAGCAGTTGCTCGTGCATGATCCGGGGACCACCGACGACGGACCGCAGCGCGCGCTCGTGGACGTAGAACCGGCACCGCGGCGGACGATCGCGCTGCAGCAACCGCTGCCGCTCCATCCTGGCGTTCACGACCTGGTCCAGCTGAGCTTGGTCACGGTTGCCGATCAGCTCGAAGGCGGTGCGGGCGTACGGTTCGGTCTGGAGCAGCCCGGGGAGGGTCAACGACTCGTAGCGCACCAGCGTGTGCGCGAGATTCTCTTGGATAGCAAGGGATTTCATCGGGTCGACGAGTTCGTCGAAGTACGGCCGAACCCAGTACAGATCTCCGCCGGGCTGGGTCAGTTCCAGCAGCAGGTCACGTTCGGGCTCCGCCTCGCCGCAGGTCGCGAGATACAGTGCCGCGTCCACCACGGACAGCTCACGCAGCCCTTGTTCCCACC
The DNA here is from genome assembly GCF_900105055.1 of Amycolatopsis lurida. Lineage (NCBI taxonomy): Bacteria > Bacillati > Actinomycetota > Actinomycetes > Pseudonocardiales > Pseudonocardiaceae > Amycolatopsis > Amycolatopsis lurida. Next base: position 363,958 of record NZ_FNTA01000002.1, on the reverse strand, counting down.
TCGTGACCTTGCTCTGCAACCAGCCGTTACGGCGGCTGACGTCGGCTCCGCTGAAGTGCCTGCGCTGCCGGAACGCCTTCATGCGGTGGCCCAGTTCCCGGGTCCGCGCCGTCGAATCCTTCTCAACCATGCGGGCAAAACTAGGGCCGAACTCCGGCCGCGCGGTGATTGCCACGCGGTGATTCACCTCAACTGCTGATAACTTGCGCTCGCGCATTTCCGCGAAGGGCCACTTCGCACGCGAAGCACCTTCGCGCGCGAAGCGTTCTTAAACTTTATAGCGGACGAAAGGAATTGGAGCGAGTTATCCAGAAGTGCTTTTCTTGCGGCACGGCAGACCGCCGCCGGTTTCCGTGAAGGCCTCCTTGAGGGACCCAGAGTCCCTCAAGGAGGCCTTCACGGGCCGTTCCGACGTCCTGGCCACCCTTCACTCGCCACTGGTGTGACAGGTGGGGGCGATCATGACGATCGTCGCATACGTGACCCTGACACCTGGTTTGAGACTTTCGTCGATATTATCAGGAGAGCGCCGAGTAAAGTTTCAACCGAGGCATCAACGATACGCTTGAACCTCATGAGTCAAGACATCCGAGACTTCGTGACCCCCTCCTGCGACCTGCTCGCCCTGGGTGAGCCGACGCACGCGACCCCGGTCTTCGCGGAGGTCCGCAACACCCTGTTCGCCCAACTGGTCGACCGCGGCTTCCGCTCGATCGCCCTCGAAACGGATCGCGTGGCCGCGCTCGTCGCGAACGACTTCGTCCGAGACGGCATCGGAACCCTCGACCTCGCGATGAGCGAAGGCTTCTCACACGTCTTCGGCACCGTGGAGGCGAACAGGCGACTGATCGCCTGGATGCGCGAGTTCAACGAAAACCGGCCTCCCGAGGAGCGGCTCTCGTTCCACGGCTTCGACACCCAGACCGAGAACACCTCCGCGCCCAGCCCGCGGCCTTATCTCGAGTACGCCCGCGACTTCCTGGGCGCCGACGTGGACATCGCGGGCCCGGCGGGCGACGACGAGCGCTGGGGCCGCACGGAAGCCGTCCTGGACGCGGCTTCGTCGCCTGGTGCCACGGCCGACGCCTACCGGCTGCGCGCGATCGCGGCCGACCTGCTCGCCGCGCTTCGCTCCCGGAAACCGGAACCGGTCACGGAGGACTGGTCGCGGGCGGAGATCCACCTCATGGCGGGCATCGATCTGCTGCGCTATCACCGGCAATGCGCCGAACCGCTGGAGCCGCACGAGCGTTACGCGCCCCTCGTCGCGACCAGGGACGCCATCATGGCGCGGAATCTGCTGGACATCCGCGCCGCCGAAGCCTGCCGGGGCAGGACACTGGTCTTCTCGCACAATCTCCACCTGCGCCGCCAGGCGGGCACGATGCAGGTGGCGGGGACGGAGATCACCTGGTTCCCGGCCGGGGCGCTGGTGGCTCCGCTGCTCGGCGACCGCTACGTCTTCATCGCCACCAGCCTCGGCCGAAGCGAGGCCATAGCGCTCGAGGAGCCTGAGCCCGATACCTACGAAGGGTTCCTTCAAAAACACGTCACCACGGACTGGGGCCTGCTCACCACAGCCGAAGTCCCACCCGCGAGCGTCCGGACCGACCCCATCCCGCGGCAGGGCTACTTCCCGCTCGACCAAGGGATCCTGAACGACGCGGACGCGATTCTGCACGTCCGGTCCTAGGCACTGTCCTGCGAGTCAGGTCCGCGGTCTTCGCGCCCACGAAGCCCATCGAACAGACTCACAGGACACCGCCTGGTCGTCGAACCGGGTGACGCCTCCTGCCCTCGGAAGGCGTCACCCGGCCACGAGTACGCGCCGCCACCCCCAGTGCCGCGATCCGGGGCGGCGCGAAGTCCGCTCACGTGAGCAGGAGTCAACACGCCGCTGCCATAACTTCGCCAAACGCCGCGGCCGGCGGTCGTCCACCGGGCTATGCCGGAGTCGCTCCGAAGCGGATCTTCGTCAAGGCTTCACGAGCCCGGTCCCGCTGGCGTCCGCTCTGGTCCACCGCGGAAAGGTCCTTGAGCGCGCGCAATTCCCACACCGGGAAACCCAGCTCACGAAAGAGCCCCGCCGCGGTCCGGAGCCCTTCGGCGGCTTCGGTCGCGACGCCTTCGTCAGCCCGCAGACGCCCGAAGCTGAGCAGGGCGTACCCGCCGCCTCGGCGATCTCCGAGGTCACGGAAGGTGCTCATCGCCAGGCTCAGGTGCTCGGCGGCGCGGCCGTGTTCACCCGCCAGGCGTAGTGATTCGCCGAAGCTCCGGTGCGTGTAGGCGGCGGCATGCCGGTGCCCGACGTATTCGAACAGCTCCAGCGACCGCGAGAGGCATCGTTCGCTCTCCCCCGCGTCACCGGTCTTCGCGTGGAGATCGCCGAGACTCCGGAGTACGTGCGCCTCCCAATGGCGTTCACGCGAGCCGCGCGTGCCGATCAGCGCGCTCGTCAGCAGCTCTCCTGCCTCGTCCATGCGGCCGTTGCGGCGCAGGACGTCGGCATACCGTTTGGCGGACCTGTCGTGCTGCCGTCCATCCTCGCAATGGAGCGAAAGCAGCAGGCTCGCGTCGAAGCATTCCTTCGCCCGGCGGAAGTCGCCGAGGTCGTCCCACAGCGAGCCGAACTGGGCCGACGCCATCGCCTGCCCACCGAGATCACCGCAGTCCCGCAACAGGTCCAGTGCCTCTCTCAGCGCCTGGACCGCCGCGTCGGTCCGCCCGGAGTCCGCGTCGACGTCGGCGAGCGCGACGAGCGCGGCCCCGGTGCCCGGATGGTCACCCACGGAGCGGAACCTGCCCTCCGCCAGCGAGAAACAGGTCCGCGCCCGCGCCAGATCCCCCGCGTCGGCGTGGGCATGCCCGAGCTTGAGCAGTTTCCCCGCTTCCGCCGGGAGATCGACGCGATCACGCACGATGTCGAACCCGAGCCACGCCGGGGATCCGCCCTTCCTCGGGCCGACGAGATCGCTGTAAGCGTCGGCCAGCCGCATGGCCAGCTCGGTCCAGCCGTGGTTCTTCGCGGTTCGGACGGCGAGCGCGAGGTTCGCGGTTTCCACGTCACGCCAGCCGATCGGGTCGGCCGCGACGCGGTCCGAAACCACTGCCGGGACGTCTGCTCGCCGAGACGGCGGATACTCGGCGCCGAGGGCGGCGGAGGCGTGTTCGGCCAACGCCGCCATGGCCGTCAGCGCGCGTCGAAGGGCTCCGGGATCCGGTGGTTCCCGGAGCGCGAGCCGGGTCAGACCCGATAATCGGTACCGGACGAAGCCCGTTCGGTCCGGCTCGGCGTGGAGCAGGTGGTCGTCGACCAGTTCGTCGAGCAGTTCGGTCGCTTCACCGGGCGCACGGCCGAGCATGGCCGTCGCGAACCAGCCGGCGAACTCGCTGACGCCGGGGAAACCGAGCAATCTCAGGGACTTCCGCCGCAGTGGCGACAGCTCGGCGAGGGCATCGGCGAGTACCGGTCGGACGCGGAGGTCGCCGGCGGCGAGTTCGTCGAGACGCAGGCGCTCGTTCTCCAGGCGCGCCGCGAACTCGGCGACGCTCAGCCTCGGCCGCTGCAGCAGCTTCATTCCCGCCGCCCGCACCGCCAGCGCGAGCCCGTCGCAACAGGCCAGCACCCGGCGGACGGCATCGGGTTCGGCGGCCAACCGGGTCTCTCCGGCGATCGCGCCGAGCAGGTCCCGTGACTCCGCGTCGGACAACGCACCGACTTCGACGGGTCTGGCGCCGACGAGCCCGGCCAGCCGCCGCCGCGTCGTGACGATCGCCGCGCAGCCGGGACCGCTCGGCAGCAACGGCCGTACCTCGGCCTCGGACCGGCCGTTCTCGAGGATCACCAGCACCCGCCGGTCCGCGGTGTGGCTCTGCCACAACGAGATCCGCCCGGTCCGGTCGGCTGGGATCTCCGCTTCCGCCAGGCCGAGTGCGCGGAGGAATCCGACGAGTACGTCGCCGTTGTCCCGCAGATCGGCGACGAGCTGCCCGTCCGGGAACCGCTTGCGCACCCGCCACGCGGCCTGGACGGCCAGCGCGCTCTTCCCGGACCCCGCCGCCCCGTGGAGCACGACCGGGGCCGGACCGCGCAGCGCGCGTCCCACCTCCGCCAGTTCCCCGGCCCTGCCGGTGAAATCCGGCGTCGCCGGAGGCAGACGGCACGGCGCGCCGCCCGCTGACCAGCCGGTGCCCGCGATCCGGCGATGGACCGCGAGCAGATCCTCCCCCGGCGAGACACCTGCGTGCTCCCACAACGCCTGACGGCACCGGTCGAGAACGGCCAGTGCCGCGTCCCGGCGCCCGATGCCGTGCAGCGCCTCGGCCAGCCACCCGGCCAGGCGTTCGTCACCCGGCCGGGCGGCCAGTTCGGGTCCCAGCCGGTCGGCGACCGCCCGGTGGTCACCGGCCGCCAGTTCCAGCTCCACGAGCTTGCCCAGTACCGAACTCCGCTGGTCCTCGAGCCAGAGCCGGTGCGCCTCCACCAGCGGACCGACCGGAACGTCGGCGAACGCCCGGCCACGCCACAATCCCAGCGCCTGGTCGAGCAACGTCCCGCGCTCGGCACCGGTCGCCTTCGCGGCCGCGGCGGTCAGTTCGGAGAAGGCCGTGACGTCCAGCTCCCCCGCCGAGACGGTCAGCCGGTAGCCGTTCCGGCCGGACCGCAGCCGCTGCCGGACATCGTCCACCGGCACGCCGGGCGACAACGCCTTGCGCAGCTTGGAAACCGTCATCTGCACGACCGCGGCCGCACTCGACGGCGGTCCCTGCGGCCAGAGTTCGTCCACGAGGGTGTCCCGGTGGACGTACTCGTTCGGCCGGGCCAGGAGCACCGCGAGCACCCGGCGGGGCTGAGCCGCCGACGGCAGCGGGACCGAGGCCGCGAGCGGGCCGAGCACCTTGAACTCCACGAACCACCTATCACCTGGACGGATGACCCAGAATGTAACCCGGTGCCGTCCCCGTGACAGCGGTTTCTCACCCGGATGGCCGCCTCTTACTTCCCGGTGTGCGCGAGCAACCTGTCCCGCAGCGCGGGTTCGTCCGCGAGTGCCTCGTTCAGTGTGTGCTCCAGCAGGGGCTTGAGATCCCCATACGGCCGCTTCGACCAATCGAGCGGGCCCTGCGGCGGCTCCGGGTCGTATTCGATGACGAACTGGATCGTCCGGGCGATCTCGGCGCCGACGAGCCGCTCGACCAGGTGCAGCGCGAGGTCGATCCCCGCCGACACCCCGGCGGCGGTGATCACGTTCCCGTCCTCCACCCACCGTTCGGCGACCGGCTCCGCGCCGAACGCGCCCAGCAGTTCACGGAACATCCAGTGCGTCGCGGCTTTGCGGCCCTTCAGCAGTCCGGCCTGCCCCAGCAGCAGCGAACCCGTGCACACCGAGGTCACGAGTTCCGCGTTCGCGCCGGCGGTTCGCAGGTATCCCACCAGTTTCTCGTCGGCGAGCGCCTTCAGCGTCGGCGCGGCGCCACCCGGCACGAGCAGCGCGTACGGCGACGGGACTTCGTCGTAGGTGTGGGTCGCCACGAGCTTGAGCGGGTTGTCGGTGGTGACCGGGTCCTTCGTCTCGCCGACCACGACCGTCCGGTACTCCTGCGCCGTGCTCGCCATCCCGTCCAGCACGGTCAGCGGCCCGACCATGTCCAGCGGGGTCATCCCCGGATACACCACGAACGCGATCGTCTTCTTGTCGTCTGTCATAGGACAACGGTGTCGCAGGCGCCCGACCGTGGTGGTCCGGATGTCCGGATTCCTGCGAACAACGTCCGACGGCCGGGCACTACTGGTAGCGTTCGATCATGCCGGGTTCACCCAGACGAGTGTTGATCGTCGGCTACAGCAACGCCGAGTTGCTCGACATCGCCGGTCCGTCGGACGTCCTGGACGCCGCGACCAAACTCGGCGGCAAGCCGGGGTACGAGATCATGCTCGCGAGCGTCGACGGACGCGGAATCCGCTGCGAGTCCGGGTTGACGTTGCAGGCACAGCACCGGCTCGACCAGGTGACCGGCGAACTGGACACGCTGATCGTCGCGGGCGGCACCGGGCACGAGGCGGCCGCCGCCGATCCGAGGGTCGTCACCCACGTCCGCAGGCTCGCGCAGCAGAGCCGCCGCGTCGCTTCGGTGTGCACCGGCGCGACGGTGCTCGCCGCGTGCGGGTTGCTCAACGGGCGGCGCGCCACCACGCACTGGCGGTTCGCGAACCGGCTCGCGACGAGCTACCCGCAGGTGAACGTGGACCCGGTGCCGCTGTACGTGCGTGACGGCAACGTCTACACGGCGGCGGGTGTCACCAGCGGAATCGACCTGACCCTCGCGTTCGTCGAGGCCGACCACGGCCCGAGTGTGGCCAGGGAGGTCGCCCGGATGCTGGTGACCTACCTGCAGCGGCCGGGCAACCAGGCGCAGGTGAGCATGTTCCTGTCCGGCCCGCCGCCGGAGAACCGGCTCGTCCGCGACATCACCGCGTACGTGGCGGAGCACCTGGCAGGCGATCTCGGCACCGCCGTCCTCGCCGAACGGGCCGGAATCAGCACCCGGCAGCTGACCAGGCTCTTCGACGCGCACCTGAGCACCACGCCCAGCAGGTACGTCCGGGCGGCGAGGACCGAGAACGCCGCGAAACTGTTGTGCGGCACCGAACTTCCGCTGACCTCGATCGCGAGACGGTGCGGTTTCGGCTCGACCGAGACACTGCGCCAAGCCTTCCTCGATCACTTCGACACCCCGCCTTCGGCCTATCGCCGTGTCCACCTTCGGCAGGCGTTCGGCTAGGCCGTGTGCGCCACGCGGCGAGGACTGTGGAGGATATGCGGGTGAACCGCCGCGACCTCTCCGACGACGACACCGGCCCGATTCGCCGGGTAACGGACACCCCGTCCGATCGTTCGCCCGGAACGTCCCGTTCGCCGCGCCGGACTCCGCAGCCAGAGGGGGCGCGGCGCCCCCGTCCCCCGGCCCAGCGGCCACGGCAGGCCGAACCGGGGAGACGTCGCGCCCCGGAACCGAAGCCCGAACCACCGGTCGGTCACGGGCACTCGCACGGCCACGGACCGGCGGCACCCGCGTCGCGCCGGGTCCGGCTCCTGCTGATGTGGCTGCTGATCCCGCTCGCCGTCGCCACCGTCGCCGGCATGATCGTGCTCTACCCGTGGGGCGAGGATCCGGCGAAAAGCGTCTTCCCACAGGGAACCCCGGTGAACGCGACGGTCACCGGGACGATCACCGGTCCGTGTCTCGCCGAAGGCCAGGTGCAGGTCGGCGAGCCGCCGCCGGGCGCGAAGCCGTGCCTCACCAGCGACCTGACGATGACCGACGGCCCTGGAGCCGGGAAGCCGCTGAAGCTGACGCTTCCCATCGAGCCGAGCACGCCGCGGTTCGCCGCGGGTGACGAGGTGGTGCTGTCCTACAACGGCGGCGATGTCGCGAACCCCGCGTCGTTCCAGATCGTCGACTTCCAGCGCGGTACGCCGTTGCTGCTGCTCGCCGGGTTGTTCGCGCTCGCGGTGATCGTCCTGGGCCGCTGGCGGGGGCTCGCCGCGCTGGCCGCGCTGGGGCTGAGCTTCCTGGTGCTGGCGTTCTTCGTGCTGCCGTCGATCCTCGCCGGGGAAAACCCGCTGCTGGTGGCGATCGCGGCCGCGGGCGCGATCATGTTCGTCGCGCTGTACCTGACACACGGGTTGTCCGCGAGAACTTCGGTGGCGGTGCTGGGCACCTTGGTGAGCCTGGTCCTGATCGGAATCCTGTCCGCGATCTTCTCGGCGGCGGCGTCACTGACCGGGCTCGACGACAGCACGTCCCAGCTGATCGGGTCGCTCGGGCACGGGATCGACGCGCGCGGTCTGCTGCTGGCGGGCGTCGTGATCGGCGCGCTCGGTGTGCTGGACGACGTCACGGTGACGCAGACGAGCGCGGTGTGGGAGCTCCGGCGGGCGAACCCGTCGCTCGGCTGGCGTGAGCTGTACGGCGCGGGCCTGCGGATCGGCCGGGACCACGTCGGCTCGGCCGTCAACACGCTCGTGATGGCGTACGCGGGGGCGGCGCTGCCGGTGCTGCTGTACACCTCGCTTTCCGGAGTCGGGCTCGGCTCGATCCTCGGCGCGGAGGACATCGCGCAGGAGATCGTCCGGACGCTGGCCGGCAGCGTCGGCATCGTCGCGGCGGTCCCGGTCACCACCGTGCTCGCCGCGCTGATCGCCTCGCGGGAGCCCCAACAGACCCTGTGACCACAAGCGCCCCAAAGCGCGAGCCCACCGCGCGATCACGCGCCGGAGTCGGGTACGAAGAGGCCGCACCCGAGATTCGCCGCGTGATCGGAGGGGCCATGTTCGACGTTTTCGACGCAGCGTTCGCCGTCGCGCGGCGCGTGCTCGTCTCGACATGGGAAGCCGTCGAGGCGGTACCCAGGATCGCCGCCGCGCTCGACGACGTCCGGGCGACGCTCAAGCACTCGGAGCGGCTGGAGAAGTTGGAGACCCGGACCGAAACCTCGTGAGTGGTAAGGACGGTTCTAACCGTCCTTACCACTCACGAGGCCGAGCGCCGTCCGCGCGGCTCAGTCCAGGGTCGCCACGAACCGGCTGACCGCCTCCATCGTGAACCGCTGGATGTACTTCCCGGCGGGCGCCGCCGAGGCCAGGCGGTAGAGCGGCCGCTCCGCCGCCGCGTCCCCGCGTGCCTCCGATTTCAGCTGGGCCACCAGTAGTTCCGAGAACACCAGGCCGTTCGCCTCGGTGTTGTTCAGCAGCGCGTTCGCCAGCTTGCGCAGCTGCAGGATGCCCAGCTCCCGGCCGCCCGCACCGGAATAGACGGCCAGATCGACCTTCGCGACCTTGCGGCGCTTGCCCGCGTTGACCAGCAGGCTGACCGTCCGGGTGCCACGGACGTCGCTGATCACCAGGTCGATGCGCTCGGCCGCGGTCAGGTCGATCCGCCGCACACCCCAGGTCCGCACGATGAGCGTGTCGCCTTCGAGCCAGACGCGGCGGCGCAGGTTGTAGAACATGACGTAGAGCAGCGGTACCGCGATCACGCCGGCGACCACCAGCCCGGCGATCTCCCCACCGATCAGTCCGGCGATCCCGCCGAACGCGGCCGCGAAGATCACGACTCCGGCGATGCTGGAGCAGCCACGCCTGCGGCGCAGCTTGGGGTCGTCGTGGAACAGCGGGAGACGTTCAGGGGTCTCCGGGGTTCCGGTCGGCTCGGTCATCAGGCGCCCGTCCCGGCCAGGAACGGGTTTCCCGCCCGCTCCTGCCCGATCGTGGTGGCCGGGCCGTGGCCCGGGAGGACGACGGTGTCGTCGGGCATCGTCATCACCTTGGCACCGAGGGACCGCACGAGCTCGTCACCGTCCCCGGCGGACCGGCCGATCGAACCGGCGAACAGGCTGTCCCCGGTGAGCACGATCCGGCCACCCTCGGCGGAGGTCAGCCCGAAGACCACCGAACCGGCGGTGTGCCCCGGTGTACCGGACACCGTGATCTCCAGTCCGGCCAGCCCGAGCGGGCCATCGGCGAGTGGCACGATCCCGTCCTTCCGTTCTCCGGCGTCCCGGCCGAGGAGTGGCCGGTCCGCCTCGTGCAGATAGAGAGGTATTCCGTGGCGCGCGCCGATCTCGTCCGCCGAAGCGACGTGATCGGGGTGGCCGTGGGTGGCGAGCATCGCGACCGGCATCAGGCCGTGCGTGGAAAGCGCGGCCTCGAGCGGTTCGACGACGTCCTCCCCGGGATCGACGATCACGCACTCCCCGCCACCCTCCGGGGCGAGCAGATAGCAGTTGGCTTCGAGGGGGCCTGCCGGAAAACCGACAACCAGCACGAAACGCCTCCTCAATTCTTCCGCCGAACAGGTGACAGGATGGCCCTGATCACGATCAAGTAAGCCTAGCGGCCCCTGTACGGGGGCCTCACAGGCTGTGCCAATAGACTCCCGCTACCTCAGACGTGTGACATCGAGTGGAAACCGGGAGGGCGGGTGCCGACCAACCAGCAGCGCCGCGAAGCCGCGAAGCGCAAGCTCGAGCGACAGATCGTGCGACGGGCCGAACAGGCCAAGCGGCGCAGGATCGTCGGCTCGGTAGCGGTCGTCGGCGTCGTCGCCATCGTGGCGGGCGCGGTGTGGTGGATCGTCAGCAGCAACAGTGGTGACGATGCCGCCTCCGACGCTTCCCCGAGCTCGGCTCCTCCGACCCCCGAGGTCACCATCCCCACGGAGCGCGCTCCGATGCCGAAGCGGCCGACGCCGCTGGCGAACCCGGTGGCCTGTGACTACAAGGACGACGCCAGCAAGCCGGCTTCGAAGAAGGTGAACAAGCCGGAAGGCAAGGACGTCTCTTCGAACGGCACGGTGAACGTCGTACTGAAGAGCACGGCGGGCGACATCCCGCTGACGCTCGACCGGGCGCTCGCGCCGTGCGCCGTGCAGAGCTTCATCAGCCTTTCGCAGCAGGGCTACTTCAACGACACCAAGTGCCACCGGCTCGGCACCACCGGCCTGCAGATGCTGCAGTGCGGTGACCCCGAGGCCAGTGGCATGGGCGGCCCCGGCTACACGATGCCGGACGAGGCGTTCAAGGAGATCAAGTACGGCCGCGGCATCCTCGCGATGGCGAAGACGCAGCAGCCGAACTCCGGTGGCAGCCAGTTCTTCATGGTCTACGGCGAGGCCGAACTGTCCCCGGACTACTCGGTCTTCGGCAGCATCTCCGACGAAGGCCTGAAGGTGCTCGACAAGGTCGCCAAGGCCGGCGCGAACGCGCAGGCCGGCAACGGCGACGGCACCGGCCCGCCCAACACCGAGGTCAAGTTCACCGGCGTCACGGTCAACGCCTGACGTGAAGCTGGAAGTCAACGGCGCGCCCGCCCGGTCGGAAGACCTGGCGGGCGCGTTCGGCTATGGCCACTTCACCGCGATGCAGGTCCGCGACGGCAAGGTCCGCGGCCTGGACGTCCACCTCCGCCGTCTCGCGACGAGCACGCGGCGCATGTTCGCCCACGACCTCGACACCGAGGCGGTGCGCGGGTACGTACGGCAGGCCATCCGGGGCGAGGACGCGCTGTCCGTGCGAGTGCTGATCTTCTCCCGGGCGCTGGACTGGTCCGACCCCGGCGCACCGGCGGCACCGGACGTCCTCGTCCGGACCGGGCCGCCCCGGGAGCCCGTGATGACACCGTTGCGCCTGCGGTCCGTGCACTACGAACGGGTGCTCCCGGAGGTCAAGCACGTCGGTACGTTCGGCCTGCTCCACCACACGCGCGAGGCGAAGCTGGCGGGATACGACGACGCGCTGTTCGTCGACCACCAGGGCCGGATCAGCGAGGCGTCGATCTGGAACGTCGGTTTCCTCGACGGCGGCACGGTGGTCTGGCCGCAGGCGCCAGTGCTCGATGGCATCAGTCAGCAACTGGTGCGACGCGGCCTCGAACGCAACGGGATCCCACAGGAGATCCGCGACGTCCACCCCGCCGATCTCCCCGGGTACGACGCCGTTTTCCTGACCAATTCGGAGTCGGTCGGCTGGCCGGTGGCGTCGGTCGACGACGTCGTGCTGCCGTTCGCTCCGGAGACGAGCCAGATCCTCACCGAGGCGTACGAAAGCAATCCCTGGGACGAGATCTAGCTCAGCGGTGGGTGAACTTCGGCGGCCGCCGCGCCAGGAACGCGGCCACCCCCTCGGCGTAGTCCTCGCCGTGCAGGGCGCCGAGCCGGATCTCGTCGACCTCGGCATCGGATTCCCGCTGTCCCGCCACGATCTTCTCGATGATCCGGTTCATCCCGCGCACCGATGCCTGCGAACGCGAAGCCAGCGTGTCGACGAACTTCGCGGTCGCTGCCTCCAGCTCATCGGCCGGGAAGACGTCGTTCAGCAACCCGATCTCCCGCGCCCGCCGCGCGTCGACGAGTTCACCCGAGAGCAGGAAGTACTTCGCGTTCGCGGGGCCGACCAGTGAGACCAGCTGCCGGGTGGAGTCGAAGTGGTAGACGATCCCGAGCTTCGCCGGAGTGATCCCGAAGCGTGAGCCCTCCGCGGCGAAGCGGAAATCGCACGCGACCGAGATCTGGCATCCGCCGCCGATGCAGTTCCCCTGGATCATCGCGACCGTCGGCTTCCGGGAGGAAGTCAGCGCCGCCACGGCCCCGTCGACGGCCTTGTCGTAGGTCTCGGCCGCGTCGGCGGTGGACCGCAGCTCCCGGAACTCGCTGATGTCCGCGCCCGCCGAAAAGTGCGCGCCCGCGCCGGTCAGCACGAGGACCTTGATCGCCGGATCCGCCTCCACCCGCGCCACCACGTCCGGGATCGCCGACCACATCCCGTAGGTGATCGCGTTCATCTTCTCCGGCCTGGTGAACGTCAGCCGCGCGACTTCGCCGTCGCGAGTGAATTCGAACCCGTCAGTCATGTTCCGCACCCTAAGTGCGTGCCTCCACCGCAACCAGCCGAATGTGGGCAAGATGGTCCGATGCTGTGGCTCGTCGCCGGGACGACCGCGGTGCTCTGGCTCACCTCGTGGCTGCTCGGCGTGGGTGACGACCCGGCAGGTCTCGTGCTCTACCTCGCCGGAGGCCCCACACCCCGCCTCCGGCACGAACTCGCCGCCCGGCACCCGTCCGGGTCTTCTACGCCTGGCAGGCGCCGCGGCCCAGCTCCGCCTCCGCGACATAGCCTCCGAAAGGCGGCTTGCAGCGCGTTCCCTCTGTGGTTTTCTGGTCGTCCAACGAGCAAGGGGGAACTCGATGGCGAAACGCGCGCTCGGACTTCTCACGATCGCTATGCTCACCTCCGCCCTGCTGAGCGGGCCGTCCACGGCCACGGCGGCGCCCGCGCGGATCCAGCCCGATCCCCTGCTGATGTTCCCCCACCGTCCGGCGACGACGGACTGGGCGGCCGTGCTTCGAGACCGGGCGGCGAAAAGTACGGCACGAGGCCGAGCTGTGCCCCAGAACCCCTTGCCCTACAAGGAAAAGGAACCGACAGGGAAATCCGGCGCCAACGATTCCCCCGCCGACGCCGAGCACATCACCGGCTTCGGCACCCGGCGCGGCGAAAACTCCAAGGCCCGCCTGACCGGCAATCTGAAACCGGACTCCTCGGTTCCCACCGTTCCCCCGGCCGCCGAGCCCGATGACGCCTTCGGTCTCGCGACCGAAACCGGCGTCGGCGCCGAGCGCCGGGCAATCCGCACGAGCGGCACCATCGGCGACGGGCCTTACGGCCGTGCGGGTGACGGCACGGGCGACTTCGACTTCTACCGCTTGAGCGCGGGGGCCACCCCGGTGACGTTCTCCGCGCGGACCCTGACCCCGGCCGGCGATCTCGACACGCTTCTCGCGTTGTACGACAGAAATGGTCTGTGGGCGATCAACAACAACGTCGGCGGGTCCACCGACTCGACGCTCACGTTCACCATCCCGCCCGGCCGCGAGTTCTTCCTCGTGGTGGGCTCCGGCCCGTTCGGTCTGCCGTCGGATCCCACGAAGCCCGGCACCGGCGGCGGCGCCGGGACCGAGGGGCCGTACGAACTGGCGATCACGAGCGGCAAGAGCGGTGGCGACCTCGACTACTACTCGGTCGACCTGCGAGCCGGAGACGTGCTCGGCGCGTCGGTGGCCGGGGGCGGGACGCGGCTCGCGGTGTACGACCCCGCCGGGCGCGAGGTCTTCGGCTCCTCGCAGGATGCCACGGCGATCTTCTCGACGGCCTCACCGATGCCCGGCGGCGGCAACGCCGTCGTGGACTTCGTGGCGCCGAAGGCAGGCCGCTACCGGCTCGGTGTCGAGACGGGCGAAAACGCGTACGACATCAAGCTCGAAGCGTTCCGTCCCGGCACGGAAACCGCGCCGCGCGGCAACGTCCACACGATCTTCCTGGACTTCGACGGCGCCAGGGTCAACACCTCGATCTTCGGCACCGGCGGCGGTATCCGCGATCTCTCACCGCTCTCGGCCTTTCTGCCGCGCTGGGGTCTCACCGCCGGAGACGAACGCGCGCTGACCGACGCGATCATCGCCGCCGTCAAGGAGAACCTCGAACGCGACCTCATCGCCAAAGGCACGAACCCGAGGTTCGCCCTGCGCGTCCTCAACAGCCGGGATCACGCGGATCCCTGGGGACAGCCGAACGTGAGCCGGATCGTCGTCGGCGGCACCACGGTCGAATCCGGCATCCACACCATCGGGATCGCGCAGTCGATCGACGCGGGCAACTTCGGCAAGGAAGAGACCGCACTGGTGCTGCTCGACGAGATCAGCTCGCCCGCCGGACCGGCCTGGTCGCTCAACACCTACCTCGGCACCGGCGGCGACAGGATCGCGTTCGTCGGCCGTGCGGTCGGCAACATCACCAGCCACGAAGCCGGGCACATGTCGGGCAGCTGGCACACCGACCTGTCCAACGCCGTCCCCGGGATCATGGACCCCGGCGGTGATCCGGCGGTGATATTCGCCGTCGGCCCCGACGGACGCGGAGGCACGGCCGACGATCCGGACCTCGACCTGGTCGAGGAGGGGATCAGCCCGGCCGAAGGCTTCACCGGGATCGAGGACACCCTCAACCGCAGTGCGTGGGCCTTCGTCCGCGGAACCGGCTAGGACGCCGAGGTCACCCGATAGACGTCGTAAACGCCCTCCACACCACGGACCACCTTCAGCACGTGTCCGAGGTGCTTCGGGTCGCCCATCTCGAACGAGAACCGGCTGACCGCCACCCTGTCGCGCGACGTCGTGACCGACGCGGACAGGATGTTGACCTTCTCGTCCGCGAGCACCTTCGTGACGTCCGAGAGCAGACGATGCCGGTCCAGCGCTTCGACCTGGATCGCGACGAGGAACACCGAGGACGCCGACGGCGCCCATTCGACCTCGACCAGCCGTTCGGGCTGGGCCCGCAGGTCGTCGGCGTTGGTGCAGTCGGTCCGGTGCACGCTGACGCCGCCGCCTCGCGTGACGAAACCGAGGATCTCGTCGCCGGGCACCGGCGTGCAGCAGCGGGCGAGCTTGGCCCAGATGTCGCTGGCGCCCTTCACCACGACACCGACGTCGTTCGAGCCGCGCCGGCGAGTGACCGTGGACGGTGTCGCGCGCTCGGCGAGCTCTTCTTCCGCCTCGTCGACCCCGCCGATGAGCGCGACCAGCCGCTGTACGACGTGCTTCGCGCTGGTGTGGCCCTCACCGACGGCCGCGTACAGCGAACTGATGTCGGGATGCCGCAGTTCGGTGGCGACCGCGCCCATCGACTCGGCGGAGACCAGCCGCTGGATCGGGAGGCCGACCTTGCGGACCTCCTTGGTGATGGCCTCCTTGCCGCCTTCGATCGCCTCGTCGCGGCGTTCCTTGGCGAACCACTGCCGGATCTTCGCGCGGGCCTTCGGCGAACCGGCGAACTGCAGCCAGTCGCGGCTCGGCCCGGCCGTCTCGGCCTTCGAGGTGAAGATCTCGATGACCTCGCCGTTCTCCAGCTTGCGCTCGAGCGCGACGAGCCTGCCGTTGACGCGGGCGCCGATGCAGCGATGCCCGACCTCGGTGTGCACGGCGTAGGCGAAGTCGACCGGCGTCGAATCGACCGGCAGCGTGATCACGTCACCCTTGGGCGTGAACACGAAGATCTCGCGCGAAGCGAGTTCGTAGCGCAGTGACTCGAGGAAGTCTCCCGGGTCCGCCGCTTCACGCTGCCAGTCGAGGAGCTGGCGCATCCACGCCATCTCGTCGACGTCCACGGCGTTCCCGTTGTGGGTGCCCTTGGTCTCCTTGTACCGCCAGTGCGCGGCGATGCCGTATTCGGCGGTGCGGTGCATCTCGTAGGTCCGGATCTGGACTTCCAGCGGTTTGCCGTCCGGCCCGATCACGGTGGTGTGCAACGACTGGTACACACCGAAACGAGGCTGCGCGATGTAGTCCTTGAACCGGCCGGGGACCGGCTGCCACAGCGCGTGGACGACGCCCATCGCGGCGTAGCAGTCTCGGACATCCTCGACCAGGATCCGCACGCCCACCAGATCGTGGATGTCGTCGAGGTCGCGGCCGCGGACGATCATCTTCTGGTGGATCGAGTAGTAGTGCTTCGGCCTGCCCTCGACCTTGGCGGTGATCCGCGAGCCTTCGAGGTTGCCGGTCAGCTCGGTGATCACCGAGCGCAGGTACGTGTCGCGCGAAGGCGCGCGATCGGCGACCAGGCGGACGATCTCGTCGTACTTCTTCGGCTGCAGGATGGCGAAGGCCAAGTCCTCCAGCTCCCATTTGACCGTCGCCATGCCGAGCCGGTGCGCCAGCGGGGCGAGGACCTCCAGGGTCTCGCGGGCCTTCCTGGCCTGCTTCTCCGGCGGCAGAAAGCGCATCGTGCGCATGTTGTGCAACCGGTCGGCGAGCTTGATGACCAGCACGCGCGGGTCGCGCGCCATCGCGATGACCATCTTGCGGATGGTCTCGGCCTCGGCGGCCGTGCCGAGCTTGACCTTGTCCAGTTTGGTGACGCCGTCGACGAGCTCGCCGACCTTCTCGCCGAAGTCGGCCTTCAGGCTCTCCAGCGAGTAGCCGGTGTCTTCGACGGTGTCGTGCAGCAGCGCCGCCACCAGCGTCGTGGTGTCCATGCCGAGTTCGGCGAGGATGGTCGCGACCGCGAGCGGATGTGTGATGTACGGGTCGCCGGACTTGCGCCGCTGCTCCCGGTGGAGTTCTTCGGCGACGTCGTAGGCGCGCTGGAGCTGCGCGAGATCCGCGTTGGGATGCAGCTCGCGGTGAATGACGGCGAGCGGTTCGAGAACCTGCTTGACCGGCGCGGCGCGCTGCGCGGTGATCCGGCGGGCGAGGCGGGCACGCACACGGCGTGTCGCGGACGGCGTCGGCGCTGCCCCCTGTCGCGCCGCACCGTTCTGCTCGGTGCCGTCCTTCGAGGACACCGCGGCATCGAGCTCTTGGCTCACCCGCACCTCCTGCGCTTCGTGCGGCCTTCGGACATCAAGGGTAACCGCTCCCCCTCGCGGCTCACTTGGTACGCCCGGTCAACACACCCGGAGGGCCTCCACACGGCGCCCTTCAAGCACGGAACGACCACCGAGCGCGCCGAGTTCCATCACCACCGAAACGCCGGTGACCTGCGCCTTCGCGTCTTCCAGCAGTTTGCAGGTCGCCGCGACCGTGCCACCGGTCGCGAGCACGTCGTCCAGGACCGCGACACGCTGGCCGGGCTCGACGACACCTTCGGGGAGTTCGACGGTCGCGGTGCCGTACTCCAGCGTGTAACCGACCCTGCCCGCGACGCGGGGCAGTTTGCCCGGCTTGCGGATCAGCGCGACACCGAGGCCACGGGCGTAGCCGACCGCGGCGGCCAGCAGGAATCCGCGTGCCTCCACGCCCGCCAGCAGGTCCACGTCGGGATCGACGGTGGCGGCCAGTGCGTCGGTCACGGCCTTGAAGCCCGCCGCGTCAGCGAACAACGGGCTCAAGTCCCGGAACAGCACGCCGGGTTCCGGGAAGTCCGGCACGTCGGCGATCAGGTCGAGTGCCTTGTCCAGCTCCATGTGCTTCCTGCTCTCCTGAACACCAGGAAAGGTCCTTCCCTCACGGAGTTCGCAAGGAGAGGACCTTTCCGGGGGTTTGAACTCGACTACCTCTTGCGCTTGCCCGACGGACGGCCCTTGTGGGCCTTCTGGTTCCGGGCGGGAACGCTCGCCGCGGCGGCGTACGCCTTCTCCTTGCGGAGTTCGGCGGCCAAGGCGTCCTCGTCGTTCGGGTCGAAGTCGTCGTCGCGCTCGGCGGCCTTGCGGGCCTGGTTCGCGCGCCGCGAAGCGACCCGATCGGCCTGCTGGCGGAACTTCGGGTCACGCATCTTGAAGTCGACCAGCAGCGGAGTCGCCAGCGCGACCGACGACAGCACACCGACGACGGTGCCGGTGAGCTGCACCAGCGCGAGTTCCTGCAGGGTGCCGGAACCGAGCAGGAGGTACCCGATCACCAGCAGCCCGAGGATCGGCAGGGCGGCGATCAACGACGTGTTGAACGACCGCATCAGCGTCTGGTTCAACGCCAGGTTGGCCGCCTCGCCGAAGGTCCGGCGGGTGAGCCCGAGCAGGCCGCGCGTGTTCTCGCGGACCTTGTCGAACACCACCACCGTGTCGTACAGCGAGAACCCGAGGATCGTCAGCAGACCGATCACCGTCGCCGGCGTGACCTCGAAGCCGATCAGCGAGTAGACGCCCGCCGTC
Organism: Amycolatopsis lurida; assembly: GCF_900105055.1. NCBI lineage: Bacteria > Bacillati > Actinomycetota > Actinomycetes > Pseudonocardiales > Pseudonocardiaceae > Amycolatopsis > Amycolatopsis lurida. The sequence continues at coordinate 345,752 of NZ_FNTA01000002.1, read as the reverse complement.
ACCACGATGTCGTTCAGCAGGGTGACCAGTGCCGCGGCCGCCATTCGCGGGTCGAAGTACAACGCCAGGAACAACGTGACCGCCAGCAGGAACACCCCGAGCGCGATCAGAGCCTGCCGGGAGATCTCACCGCCCCAGGACGCGCTCACCGCGCTGTCACTGATCGCCTGGACGCTCGGCTGCCCGTTGGACCCGATCGGGCCCAATTCCTGGAACAGGGCCTGCTTCACCTTGGCGACCTCGGCCGCGTCCAGGGTGTCCGAGCGGAGCTGGATGGTCGACGAGGCACCGGAGCCGACCTTCTGCGCCTCGTCCGCGGGCTTGCCCAGGGCGTCGGCGAAGACCTCCTTGGCCCGCTCTTCGGTGATCTGCCCGCTCTTGCCGTTGGCGGGCAGCTGGATCTGGGTGCCGCCTTCGAAGTCGATGCCGAAGTTGAAGCCCTTGACCCCCATCGAGGCGATGCACACCAGCACCAGCGCTCCGAAGAAGAGGTACCAGCGCTTGCGGACCCCGACGACGTCGAACACGCCGGTGCCCACGTACATGCGGCGGAAGACGCTCTCGTGCTTGTTCTCGGTGGTGCTCTTCTCGTCGACCACGGTCACGCCTCCTTCACGTTCGTACGGCCGGGAACGGCGCGAGCGGCCTTGCGGTCCGAACCCACTTCCTGCACGGCACCGAGGCCGAGGTTCTTGGGGTTGGACAGGAACTTCGACTTGGACCTGGACACCATCGCGACCAGGGGATGCGTGACGAGGTAGACGACCACGAGGTCGAGGACCGTCGACATGCCGAGGGTGAACGCGAAGCCCTTCACGTCACCGACGGCCAGCAGGTAGAGGATCGCCGCGGCGAGGAAGCTGACCGCGTCGGCCGCGAGAATCGTGCGCTGGGCTCGGGACCAGCCACGCGGGACCGCGGACCGGAACGTCCTGCCCTCGCGGATTTCGTCCTTCAGCCGTTCGAAGTAGATGACGAACGAGTCCGCGGTGATACCGATCGCGATGATCAGGCCCGCCACACCCGCGAGGTCGAGGGTGTAGCCGATCCACCGCCCCAGAAGCACCAGGACCCCGTACACGATCGCGAACGACAGGCCGAGCGACAGGATCGTCAGCAGGCCGAGCAGCCGGTAGTAGAACATGCAGTAGATGAACACGGCCAGCAGGCCGATACCGCCGGCGATCAGGCCCGCCTGCAGCGACGCGAGACCCAGCGTCGCGGACACCGTCGTCGCGTCCGAGGACTCGAACGACAGCGGCAGCGAACCGTACTTCAGCACATCCGCCAGGTCCTTCGCCTCGGTCTGGCTGAACCGGCCGGTGATCTGCGTCTGGCCGCCGAGGATCGCCGCCTGGATGGTCGGCGCGGAGACAACCTGCGTGTCGAGGACGAACGCGGCCTGCTTCTGGACGTTCTTCGAAGTGAAGTCGCCCCAGATCCGGGAACCCTCACCCTTGAAGTTCAGGTTGACGACCCACTGGGAGTTCTGGGTGTCGTAGATCGAGGAGGCGTCGGAGATTTCCGTTCCGGGCAGGAACTCCGGCTCCAGCAGGTACTTCATGGTGTTCTTGTCACCGCAGGCGACCAGCGGCTTGTCGGTGAGGTCGTTGCCGACCAGCGGGTCCGCGATCTTGGGGTCGCAGTTGAGCGCGGCGAAGGCCTTTTCGGCCGCCGCAGCCTGCTTCGCCTGGTCCGTCGACAGCAGATCGGGGTTCTGCCGGAGGTTCCGGGCCTCCTCGATCTCCCTCTTGGTCTTCTCGTCGGAATTCTCGCCCGGCTGCTGCTGCGGCGCGCCGGCGGCGCCACCGCCACCGTTGGCCGGGCTGCTCGGCGGGGCGCTCGCGCCCGGCGAGGCCGGGGGCGCCGACGGTGCCGATGACGGCGCGCCCGAAGCGGGCGGGGTCGACGGCTGCTGAACCGGGGTCACCGGCTGCGACGTCACGACCTTCCGGAAGCCCAGCTTCGCGGTCTTGCCCAGGTTCTTGGCCTGGTCGCCCTGCTCGCCGGGGACGGTGATGACGACGTTGCTGCCGTCGAGGACGACCTCGGTGCCGCTGACGCCGATACCGTTGACCCGGCGCTCGATGATCGAGCGGGCCTGTTCGAGGGACTCTCGCGGAGGGTCGCCGCCGTCGGGGTTTCGGGCGGTCAGGGTGACCCTCGTGCCGCCTTGCAGATCGATGCCGAGCTTCGGCGTCGGCTTGCCGCTACCGGTGAAGAACACCAGGGCGTACAGCGCCACCACGATCAGGGCGAAGAAGGCGAGATAGCGTCCCGGGCGGAGATGCCCGGCCGGTGCGGCCACTGTGCTTCGGTCTCCTCGGACGGACTGGGTGTTCCCCAATGGACTTGGCTGTTCACTCACTGGACGGGAGTCCGGCGGTACCGCGAACGAGCACGACTATGACGACGGACACGCACGCAGCACCGAGACACTACTCGGTGCTGCGTGAGCCCGGCGTTGGCCCCGCACCTACGAAAGTCTGGTGTCGGGGATGGCCTTACAAGCGCTACTTCTTGCCGTGCTCCAGCGGAGGAGCGATCTGCGCGCCCGACTTCTCCTCGACGCGCTCGTCGTCCTTCGACTCGACGACCGGCGCCTCGACGACCTCGTCGGTGTCGGTGGCGTCGGTGACGTCTTCGTCGGTCTCGACGACCGGCTCGACCTTCTCGCGGACGGCCTGGCGCAGCCAGGTGGTCACGACGCCCGGAGCGATCTCGAGGTCGATCGTGGTGTCGGCGGAAGCGTCGGCGACGGACGCGTAAAGACCGGAGGTGGTCATCACCCGGTCACCGGGAGCCAGGCTCGCGAGCAGCTCCTGCTGCGCTGCCGCCGCCTTCTTCTGCTTACGGGTGCCCATGACGAGCGGAATCGCCACAACGAGCATCAGGAGCAGCGGCAGCAATAACTGGTTCATGATTCTCCATTTCGAGCGGACGCCGCGCGGTGCGCTGTTTTGTCCGGTTTGGCGGGGTGTGCTCTCTCCGAGTGTGCCAGGTGCCAGCGGAAACTCCACCACCACCCGTCGTCACCACGGGCCTCGGACCGCGTGAACGGTCCGGTCAGTCCTGGTCGAACAGGTTCGGTCCGCCCTGCTCGCCGCGCGTGGCACCGGCCGGGACCGGCAGGCCGAGGTGTTCCCACGCGGCCGCTGTGGCGACCCGGCCGCGAGGAGTGCGGGCGAGCATACCGGCGCGGACCAGGTAAGGCTCACACACCTCCTCGACGGTGGTCGGTTCTTCCCCCACCGCGACGGCCAGCGTGGACACACCGACCGGGCCGCCGCCGAAGGAGCGGACCAGTGCGGTCAGCACCGCACGGTCGAGCCGGTCGAGGCCGAGTTCGTCGACGTCGTAGACCTCCAGCGCGGCCCGCGCGATCTTGCGCGTGACCTTGCCGTCGGCGCGGACCTCGGCGTAGTCGCGCACCCGGCGCAGGAGCCGGTTCGCGATCCGGGGTGTGCCGCGGGACCGGCGGGCGATCTCCGCGCAGCCGTCCCGGTCGATGTCGATGTCGAGGATCGTGGCGGCGCGGCGGGCGACGAGTTCGAGTTCGCTGTCGCTGTAGAACTCCATCTGGCCGGTGAAACCGAACCGGTCGCGCAGCGGGCCGGTCAGCGAACCGGATCTCGTCGTGGCGCCGACCAGCGTGAACGGCGCGATCTCCAGCGGGATGCTGGTGGCGCCGGGCCCCTTGCCGACGACGACGTCGACACGGAAGTCCTCCATCGCGAGGTACAGCATCTCCTCGGCGGGGCGGGCGATGCGGTGGATCTCGTCGATGAACAGGACGTCGCCGGGCGCCAGATTCGACAGCATCGCGGCCAGGTCGCCCGCGCGTTCCAGCGCCGGCCCGGAGGTGATGCGGATGGCGGCGTTGAGTTCGGCGGCGACGATCATCGCCATACTCGTCTTGCCGAGCCCCGGCGGACCGGAGAGCAGGACGTGATCCGGCGGGACACCCCGGCGTCGCGCGCTTTCCAACACGAGTTCGAGCTGCTCACGCACCCGCGGCTGGCCGACGAACTCGTCCAGCTTGCGCGGGCGCAGCGTGGTCTCGACCTCGCGTTCGCCTGTCTGCGGCAGCGCCGAGAGCGTCTCAGTGTCGCCATCGGTCTCGAATTCCGTCACTGCGTCATAGTCCATGTGGCCGGTTACCGCTTACGCCCGAGGGCGGCCAACGCGGCGCGCAGCACGGACGACGTCGTGTGGCCATCGCCCTCGCCGAGCACCTTGTCGACGGCCTGTTCGGCCTGCTTGGCCGGGAAGCCGAGGCCCGCGAGCGCCTCGACGACCTCACCCCGCAGCGCGCCGGGCGCCACGACCGCCGCGGAACCGTCGGTCGGGCCCGCGAGCGCGGTGACCTTGTCACGGAGTTCGAGCGTGAGCCGCTCGGCGCCCTTGCGCCCGATGCCGGGCACCTGCGTGAGCACGGTGATGTTGCCTTCGACCAGCGCGGAGCGCAGTTTGTCGGGATCGAGGACGGCGAGTGTCGCGAGCGCGAGCCGCGGGCCGATCCCGGAGACCGTCTGAAGCAGACCGAACAGTTCGCGGGCGTCGGCGTCGGCGAAACCGAACAGCGTCAAGGAATCCTCACGGACCACGAGCGCGGTGTGCAGCATCGCCTCCTCGCCGCGGCGAAGCGTCGCAAGGGTGGCAGGGGTGGCCTGCACGGCGAAGCCCACTCCCCCGACCTCGATCACGACGTGGTCGAGACCGATGGAGAGGATTTCACCGCGTACCGAGGAGATCATCGAGCCGCTCCCTGCGTTTTGGCTTGTTTGGCCGCGGCGGCGAGCCTGGCCTTGTGGTTCTTGGCGATCTCGGCCGCCCTGGCCTCGGCTTCGGCGAGCCGGACCCGCATCGGCTCGCGCCACAGGTGGCAGATGGCGAGCGCGAGCGCGTCCGCGGCGTCCGCCGGATGCGGTTTGACCTCGAGCCCGAGCAGCCGCATGACCATACCGGTGACCTGTGCCTTGTCGGCACGGCCGGACCCGGTGACGGCGGCCTTGACCTCGCTCGGGGTGTGGAACACGACCGGCAGTCCCCGTTTGGCCGCGGCGAGCGCGACCACGCCGCCCGCCTGCGCGGTGCCCATCGCGGTACGGACGTTGTGCTGCGCGAAAACCCGTTCCACGGCGACGGCCTCGGGCTTGTAGCGATCCAGCCAGCGCTCGACGGCGTCGGAGATCCCCAGCAGGCGTACGGCAAGATCGGCGTCCGGCGGGGTCCGCACGACGTCGACGGCCACGGCGCGGACGGTGCGGCCCGTGCCGCCGTCGACCACTCCGAGCCCGCACCTGGTCAGACCGGGGTCGACCCCGAGTACCCGCACGCGTTTCCTCCGCTCCGGCGAACATCAGTTCGAGATCCGAGGCTACCCGGAGCGTGGGGCGGGCAGGATGAGGACATGCCGAGTCCCGACGACTTCACCGCCCATCTGGGTCTTCAGCCGCTGCCTGTGGAGGGTGGCCGCTGGGCGCAGAGCTGGCGCGATGAAACCGCGTCCGCGATCTATTACCTGCTGGTGCCGCCGGAAACCTCGGCGCCGCACCGGTTGGATCGGCTGGAGATCTACGCGCACCACGCCGGGGCGCCGGTGCGGATGCTGCTGTTGTTCCCGGACGGGCGGATCACGCGGCCGGTGCTGGGGCCGGACGTCGCGGCGGGTCAGCGACCGCAGGTGGTGGTGCCCGCCGGGGTTTGGCAGGCATCGGTGAGCACCGGCGAGTGGAGCCTGGCCGGGACCGTGGTGGTGCCGCCCTATACGGACGACTGCGTGGAGTTCCGGTCCGCGGCCGCGTTGGCCGCCGAGTGGCCGGACGCGGCTGCGGACCTGGCGCTCTGGCTTGAGTGAGCGCTGGGGCTCCCGGGGGTCGGCGGCTGCGTTCGTCCAAGTACATGAAGGACCCCTTCACGGCGCTAGACGCAAGGAAGGGGTCCTTCATGTACTTGGACAAGCGCGAAGGCCGAGTTCCTCCGGCTGACCCGAGGGAAGGGGGCCTTCACGCGCAGCCGTTGTGGCGCGTGGTGCCGTTGAGGCCGAGGTGACGATCCCCGAGTCCGTGAAGGCCTCCTTCACAACCTTCAGGGTAGGTAAGGAGGCCTTCACGGACTGCAGACTTCAGGCAGAAGTGTCCTGGTACATGAAGGACCCCTTCCCTGCGCCCAGCGCCGTGAAGGGGTCCTTCATGTACTTACGACATCCGAACAGCGGTGCCTCAGGGGCCGTCGACGCCCGGCGTCCAGCTCTCCGGGTCACCGGATTCGGTCAGCACCGGCTGGTACCGTGCGAAGCCCTCGGGAGCGTCCGGATGCCAGGGGAAGTGCCCGTCCGGCGTGGCGACGATCAGCTGCAACGCCGGGAAGTCCCCGTCCGGGTAGATCAGGAACGCGCTCCCGAAGTACTCGGGATAGTGCCCCTTCGCGACCCGTTCGAAGACCACCGGCGCGCCCTCGAAGAAATCGTCGTACCGCTTGCCGACCTCGAAGATCTCGCCGGCGGCCGCGCGGTCGACGTACGCGTCTAGCAGGACCGGCCCCATGTGCTCGGGCAGTCCGATCACGACCGCTTCCGCGACGTTGTGCAGTGCCCAGGCGCACGCGGTGAAGCAGAAGTTCGCTTCCTCTTCGTCGCCTTCGACCGCGATGACGGCGTTCCCTCTCGCCTGCGCCTGCGACTCGATCCACTGGATGAGTTCGGATTCTTCGGCGGTGAGGGCGTCGGCTTCGGAGGTCGTCACGCGCGACATTGTGCCCCACGCGAGCGCCCGCACCTAGCCCCGGGACCGATTTTCCGCGGCATGGCGGGAAAATCGATCAGCCGACCTCGGCCATGACCTCGTCGGACACGTGGAATCCGGCGCAGTGCGTAGACCTTCCGCACGTCGTCGCGAGCAACCGTCAGCCGACCTCGGCCATGACCTCGTCGGACACGTGGAATCCGGCGCAGTGCGTAGACGTTCCGCACGTCGTCGCGAGCAACCGTCAGCCGACCTCGGCCATGACCTCGTCGGACACGTCGAAGTTCGCGTAGACGTTCTGCACATCATCGCAGTCCTCGAGCGCGTCGATGAGCTTGAAGACCTTCTTCGCGCCTTCGACGTCCAGCGGGACACTGACCGACGGCAGGAACGTGAGATCCGCGGACTCGTACTCGAAACCGGCCTCCTGCAAGGCTTTCCGGACCGGGACGAGGTCGGTCGCCTCGGAGACGATCTCGAAGTTCTCGTCGAGGTCGTTGACCTCTTCGGCGCCCGCGTCGAGCACGGCCATGAGGACGTCGTCCTCGCCCGCGTCACCCTTGGGCATGATCACGACGCCCTTGCGGTTGAACATGTAGGCGACCGAACCCGGGTCGGCGAGCGAGCCGTTGTTCCGGGTGAGCGCGGTCCGGACCTCCATGGCGGCGCGGTTCTTGTTGTCGGTGAGGCATTCGATCAGCACGGCCACACCGTTCGGGCCGTAGCCTTCGTAGGTGATGGTCTGCCAGTCGGCGCCACCGGCCTCTTCACCGGCGCCGCGTTTGCGGGCGCGCTCGATGTTGTCCTGCGGGACCGAGTTCTTCTTGGCCTTCTGGATGGCGTCGTAGAGCGTCGGGTTGCCGTCCGGGTCGCCACCGCCGGTCCGGGCCGCCACCTCGATGTTCTTGATCAACCGGGCGAAGAGCTTGCCGCGCTTCGCGTCCAGGTTGGCCTTCTTGTGCTTCGTGGTGGCCCACTTGGAGTGGCCGCTCATCTCTCCTCCATCTACTCCTGTGCCCGCCGCTGAGCACAGTGTCGGTTTTGCTAAGCCTGTCGCACGAGGTCGACGAACAGCCTGTGCACGCGTTCGTCCCCGGTGAGTTCGGGGTGGAACGACGTGGCGAGTACCGCCCCCTGCCGGACCGCGACGATCCTAGCGGCCGCGTCCTCGGAGCCCGGCATTTCGGGGACACTGGCGAGTATCTCCACCCCGTCGCCCGCCTTTTCGACCCACGGGGCGCGGATGAACACAGCGTGCACCGGGCCGCCTTCGATGCCGGTGAAGTCGAGGTCGGCTTCGAAGGAGTCCACCTGCCGCCCGAACGCGTTGCGCCGGACGACGACGTCGAGCCCGCCGAGTTGCCGCTGGTCAGGCCGCCCGTCGAGGGCCTGCCGGGCGAGCAGGATCATTCCGGCGCAGGAGCCGAACGCGGGCATCCCGTCCGCGATGCGCTCGCGCAGCGGGTCCAGCAGTTCGAAGGTCTCCAGCAGCCTCGACATGGTGGTCGACTCGCCGCCCGGCAGCACCAGACCGTCCACTTCGGACAGTTCGCTCGCGCGGCGGACCGGCAGTGCACGCGCACCGGCGCGTTCCACCATCGCGGCATGCTCCCGCACGTCGCCCTGCAGTGCGAGCACGCCGACCACCGGCCGTGCCCCCGTCGCGATCGCCACCCGACCTCCCGAAAGACCTTCCCCCTAGCTTAGGTGCTTCGGGGAACGGCCAGGTCAGGGGACCCCGGCCAGCCGCAGCAGGGCGGCGGTCGCGGCGGCCGCCACGACGACCAGCGCGAACGGCGCCTTGCGCCAGGCGAGCACGCCACCGACCAGGACTCCCGCGGGCCTGGCGTATCCGGCGAACTCGTGTCCCTCGGTGAGCGCGGCGACCGCGACCAGCGCGGCCAGCAGGACGACGGCCGAACGCGCCATCAGTCTCTCGGCCTTGGGCGACACGGTGAACCGCGCCTTCAGGACCGGCCCGGCGAACCGGAAGGCGAAGGTCCCGGCCGCGAGCACGCCGCCGGCGATGATCAAGTCCAGCGGGTCCATCAGTGCACTCCCTCGGGTTCACGGTCGGCGGGTTCCTTCGCGGCCACTCCGGCGAGCACGCCGACCAGCGCGAGCAGCACCGGCAGCCCCGCCGGCAGGAACGGCGTGGTGGACAGCGCGACGGCCACACCGACGAGCACCGGCAGCCGGGCGGCGCGGTCGCGAAGTGACGGCAGGACCAGTGCGAGCAAGACCGCCGGGAAGGCCGCGTCGAGGCCGAAAGCGTCGGTGTCACTGATCGCCGTCCCGGCGTAAGCACCGGCGAGAACGCCGACGTTCCAGCAGACGAACAGCCCGATCCCACACACCCAGTACGCCGCCTTGCGCCGCTCTTCGTCGCGCTGGGCCAGGGCGAACGCGACCGATTCGTCGATCATCAGGTGGCTGCCGACGATCCTCGACGACCACCGCCTCCCCAGGATGTCGCCGATCGCGAAACCGAAGGGCAGATGCCGCGCGTTGGCGAGCAACCCCGCCGCGACGGCCGCGACCGGGCTGCCGCCGGCGGCGATGATGCCGACGAACATGAACTGCGAGGCACCGGCGAAGACCAGCACGGAAAGCAGCATCGGCGCCCAGATCGGGAAGCCGGAGCCCACCGCGATGGCGCCGTAGGAGATGCCGACAATGGTGTCGGCGAGGCAGACCAGCCCGATGTCACGGAGAAGATCGCGCCCCAGGACACGAGTGGTTGTTCGCCATATCGAACGCATAGCGTCATACAATGAACGAACGCAGCCGTGTTCGTCAAGGCGAACGCAACGACCGATGGAGCGAACGCATGTCCCCGACCGCGTCCGACGGCGCACCCCTGGACGTCATCGCCATGTCCCTGCGCCGGGAACGTGCCCGCACCGGGCTGTCTCTCACCGAGGTCGCCAAACGCGCCGGCATCGCGAAATCCACGCTCTCGCAGCTGGAGTCCGGGACCGGGAATCCGAGCGTCGAGACGATCTGGGCGTTGTGCGTCGCGCTCGACGTCCCCTTCTCCCGGGTGGTCGAACCCGAACGCCCCCGCGTGCAGGTCATCCGCTCGGGCAGCGGGCCGACGGTGTTCGCCGAACACGCCGACTACGCCTGCACGCTGCTCAGTTCGTGCCCGCCCGGCGCCCGGCGCGACGTGTACCTGATCCGCGCCGAGCCCGGGAAACCGCGGCTCTCGGATCCGCATATGAGCGGCATCGTCGAGCACATCGTCCTCAGCGCGGGACGCGCCAAGGTGGGCCCGCTGGACGAGCCGGTCGAACTCCTGCCCGGTGACTACATCTGCTATCCCGGCGACGTGCCGCACATCTTCGAAGCGCTCGAACCGGGCACGTACGGCGTGGAGATCGCCGAGTACACCTGATCAAGCAGGCTCGTCGGCCTTCTCCTCGGTGACGTCGGCGAGCTTCCAGCCACCCTTCCTTCGCAGCACCAGGACGTAGTACGCGATCGACAGCAGCGCGACACAGGCCGTGACGATCAGGCTCGGCCGCCCCACCGCCGGGTCGAGCAGGTTCTGATAGACCACGAACATCAGGACCGCCAGGGCCAGCACCGGTGCGACCGGGAACCACGGCATCCGGTACTTGGCGTGCGCGGTGGCACCGGTGCGCCTTCCGACGATCGCGCCGAGACAGAGCGCCGCGTAGACCGCCACGATCGACGTGCTGGTCACCACCAGCAGCAGTTTCGGGTCGACGAAACAGAGCAGCGCGGCCACCAGGCCGGTGCCGACCGTGGCCACCCACGGCGTCCCGAACTTCGGGTGCACCGCGGCCAGCGCCCGGTTGACCGGCCGGGGCCACGCGCGGTCGCGGCCGCTGCTGAACAGCATCCGCGAGCTGATCAGCACGATCGCCAGCACCGCGTTGATGATCGCGAGCGCGACGGCCAGCCCGAGCACCGTGTCGAGGGTTCCGCCGCCGCGCGAATCGATGAAGTAGGACAGCATGTTCTCCGAGGCGAACAACGCGTTCAGATCTGGCGCCCCGAGCAGGACCGCGGTCACCGGGACCAGTTCGGCGAGCACGGTGATGCCCAGCGCGAGCAGGATCGCCCTGGCGATCCCCCGTGACGCGTCCTGCGTCTCCTCGCCGAAGTAGACGGCCGAGCCGTAGCCGTTGTAGGCGAAGATCGCGACCGAGGTGGCGATCGCGATGGCGCCGACCGTGGCCGGGCCGCCGTCCGAGGCGACCGGATGCGCCAGCAGATCGGTGAACGACCGCGCCGGGTTCAGCAGTCCGAGGGCGCTGACCACGATGAGCGCGAGGATCTCGATCGCCAGGAAGATCCCGGTGACCCAGGCGTTGAGCTTGATGTCGAAGATGCCGACGACGGCCGCGACCACGCAGGTCACGGCGGCGATGACCGAACCGGGCACGCCGGGCAGGAGCACGCCGAGGTAGGTGCCGACGCCGAGCGCGATCACCGCGACGATGAGCACCTGCGTGATGATCATCAGCCCCAGCACGGCGAAGCCGGGCAAGCGGCCGAGAGTGCGGGTGACGATCGCGTACTCGCCGCCCGCCAGCGGGAACGCCGACGCCAGTTCGGCGTAGACGAAGGCCATGAACACACCGACGACCGCGGCCGCCACGAAGCTGTAGAAGGCGCCCGTCCCGGCCCCGGAGATCACCCCCGGCGCGATGATGAAGACCGACGAGGCGGGGCTGATCGCGGAGAGCGTGATGAGCAGCGTGCCGAGGGTGCGCAGACCGCGGCGCAGGGCGGGAGTGGACACGGCCGACCTCCTACAAGGTGGGTTCCTTGAATCTCCTTCGAAAAACCGTTGAGCACGCATCAAAGGCCTTCAGTCGTGTGACGTCAAGGGCTGATCGCGCGCAGCCCTTGCGTTTTTCGAACAAGATTCGAAGAATGGGCGCATGGCGAGACCCAGCAAGGCGGCGGAGCGACGTATCGAACTGATCGAGGTGGCCAGACGGGCCGTCCTCGAACGCGGCGTGCTGAACCTGCGGCTGAGGGACGTCGCCGAGGGCGCGGGCCTGTCGCCGGGTTCGGTCCTGTACTACTTCCCCACCCTCACCGACCTGCTCCAAGAGGTGCAGCGCGAGGCGGTGGCGCGGTTCTGTTCGGCGCGGGAGCTGGCCGCGGGCGCGAAGACGACCCCGTCCGGCCGCCTGCTCGCGATGATCCGCAGCGGCCTGCCCACCGGCCCTGACGACGAACTCTGCGTACTGCTCTACGAACTGGGCACGATCGCCCGCCGCGATCCCGTGTACGCCGCCCGGCACATCACGCTCTACGAGCAACAGGTCCGGATCTACACTGGCATCCTCGAAGCGGGCGCCGCCACCGGCGAGTTCACGTTGACCGCGGACGCGGTGTCGATCGCGCGGAACCTCGTCGCGCTGGAGGACGGCTACGGCCTGCACCTCACGCAGGCCGTGCCGACGCTGGAAACCGCCACCGCCGAAGCGATGTTGCTTTCCTACGCCCGCACAGCCACCTCGAATCCCTTGGAGGACCGTCCATGACCCGCGCCCGCGACCTGGGTGTCCCGCTGCCCGGCCGGACCGGCGAGCACAACGCGCTCACCGACGTCCCCGGCGTCGAGATCGGTTTCACGACCCTCGTCGAAGGCGAATCGGTGCGCACCGGCGTCACCGCCGTCCTGCCGCGCGGGCGAAAGGATTTCGCCGTGCCGTGCGCGGCCGGGACGTACGCCCTCAATGGCAACGGCGAGATGACCGGTACCGCGTGGCTGGCCGAGACCGGTTCGCTGACCCTGCCGGTGCTGATCACCTCCACGCACGCCGTCGGCGCGTGCCATCGCGGCACGATCGACTGGGTGGTGCGCGAACGGCCCGACGTGGCCGCCGAATGGCTGCTGCCGGTGGTCGCCGAGACCTGGGACGGCTACCTGAACGACAGCACCGCAGCGACGATCCACAGTGGACACGCCATCGCCGCGATCGACGCCGCGCGAACAGGCCCGGTCAGCGAAGGCTCTGTCGGCGGCGGAACCGGGATGACCTGTTACGGCTTCAAGGGCGGCACCGGCACGGCCTCCCGCGTCGTGTCCTACGGGGACGACGAGTACACCGTGGGAACGTTGGTACAGGCCAACTTCGGCTCACGCCGCGAACTCACCGTCGCGGGTGAGCACGTCGGAGCGGAACTCGCCGCCGACAACCCGATGGAAGAGGACTGGGCGGCGCCGTCCGGCGCGGGATCGGTGATCGTGATCGTGGGTACCGATGCTCCTCTGTTGCCCGGCCAGTGCACGTCCCTCGCCCGCCGCGTCCCGCTCGGTCTCGCCCGCACCGGCACCGCCGGCTCCCACTTCTCCGGCGACCTCTTCCTCGCCTTCAGCACGGCGAACCCGGGAGCGCTCACCAGCCGGTTCCCCCGGACCGAAGAGGCCGAGTACGAAAGCCTCCGGTTCGTCCCGTGGGGCAGGCTCGACCCGTTCTTCGAGGCCGTGGTGCAGGCGACCGAAGAAGCGGTGCTCAACGCCCTGTTCGCGAACGAGGAGATGACCGGTCACCGCGGCCACCGGGTCCCCGCGTTGCCGACGGCCCGCTGGCGCGCGGTCTAGCTCCCGATCAACGCCTGCGCGTGTCGAGTCCGACCCGCGAGGCGCAGATCTCGTCGCCGACGATCTCCCAGCCCGGGCGAGCTTCGCCGCATCAACGTCGTTCATCCGCTCAGCTCCGCTGGCGGCGCGTCAGAGCCAGTCCGCCTCGATGCCGCGAGCACGCAGCGACTCCAGCGCATCGTCGTTGCCCGTGTAGAGCAAGGTCATCGACTTCAGATGGGGAAAATGCGCGACGTCGGCGAACTCGTCGACGTTGAACAGGGAGTCCTCGCCGTCCCAGTTCGGTGCGATCTGGAGGTAGATCTCGTTGCCGCCGTCCATCTCGATCTCGGTGATCTTCTCCGCGAACTCGGCGGGGACCTCGAGCGCCTCGAAGTAGGCCAAGGCCTCGGGGACAGCCTCGACGCTGCCGCCGTCGTAGGTGAAGCCCTTCTCGGCGGCGTACTGCCCCAGGTCGAACTTCGGCAGGAGTTCCTGGTTGTACATCAGCTCTTGGATGACCGCGAGCTTGAAGTTGAGGTCGGTGAAAGGGATCGTCTGGCTCATGACCGGACCTTATAAGCAGGCACGTCCGCATGGTCCGAAATCGCCGGATCCCCGGGTGGCGGCCGGTCTGAAGAACCCGGACCGGACGCTCAGCGACCTGAAGCCGATGTCCGAGGACGCGCTGGTCAACCGGCCGGTTCCAGACCCTGAACAGGACGGCATGCCGAACGCGATCGTCCCCAAGGCGCAGGCCATCATGGGCTACAACCAGTCGGGCACACGAGGCCGACTCCATCGGGCCGCGCCCCGCCCGGGGTTCCGGCAAGACCTTCACCGACCCGGCGCCGCCGGGTACACCGGTGGTCCTTGGCCTACTTACCCCAAGGCACCGAACAGCCTGCCACCGAACTCGACGGCCCTTGATCCCGACGACGGCACTCGGCTGCCTTTGGCACCGATCGGCCCGCCGAGGGAGTTTCCCGGCCCACTCGCCTCCCCCGTCCCCGACGGGACCTCCGGCCAAGTGGCCCCGGCACTGACGAATTCGGTCTCATCGGCTGCGAAAACCGGCCATGACTCCGGCTATGATCGACTCGTGGTGCGATTCCACGGTGCGGCCGTACAGTCGGCCGGTTCCGCCGAGGGGGTGGAACGACCCGGTGCGATTCCGGGACCAGGCGGTGACACCCCGCGTCCCCTTCGTCCGGCCGTCGCCGGACTTCCTGGGGTACGGCGTCAAATGGGGTGATGATTCATGTTCACCGGGAGAATCGGCGAGCTGGGTGCCGTCGAACAGATCAAGGGCGACGTGCTGCGTGTGCGGGCGCCGAAGAGCGCGGGCCGAGTCCGCGATGGCGGATCGGCGTGCGTCAACGGCGTACGGCTCACCGTACGGCCGGTCGATGATGCCTTGGAGGCGGTGCTCTCCGCGGAAACCCGTCGCAGGTCGACGTTCGACACGCTCGCGGCCGGGGACGCCGTCAACGTCGAGACGCCGCTTCAGGTGGGCGATCCGCTGGACGGCCACCTGGTCCAAGGTTACGTCGACGCCGTCGGCAAAGTGATCCGGATCGACGACGAAGGCGGCTCCCGCCGGGTCTGGCTCCGGCCGCCGGAGCGTTTGCTGGACCGGCTGCTCGCGAAGTCCCCGATCGCTCTTGACGGTGTCAGCGTGACCATCGCCGAAGTGCTGCGCGACCGGATCTCGGTCGTACTGCTCCCGATGACCCGCTCTGTCACCACGCTCGGCGGTCTGAAGGCCGGAGACCGGGTGAACCTGGAACTCGACCTGGTCGGCCGGTTGGTCGAGAAGGCGCCACCTTCGGCGGTGGGCAAGGCTTTGCCTCAGCTGCCGTGGGCCGGTCACGTCGACGGACGCGCCGGTGTGGAGAAGGTGTTGCGCCAGCTCGCCGCCGGTGGCGGTGTCGTCGTGTGGGATCCGGAGACCGAGGGCGAGGGCGACGTGATCTTCGCCGGCGCGCGGCTCCGCCCGGAGTCGTTCACCTTCCTGCTGACCAAGGTCTGCGGCTTTCCGGCGGTGCCGTGCGCGCCGGAAGTGCTGCGGCGCCTTGAGATCGCGCAGATGCCCGGCGAAGGCGACCGGCAGGGGACGGCGTGGTCGATACCGGTCGACCTGGCCGCGGGAACGGGCACCGGCGTATCCGCTGCCGAACGCGCGGCCACCGTGCGGAAGCTGGCCGATCCGGACGCGACCGCCGAGGACTTCCTGCGCCCTGGACATGTGTTCCCGCTCGCCGCACGGCCGGGTCTGCTCGCCGAGCGGTCCGGGCACACGGAGGCGACAGTCGCGTTGTGCACCGCCGCCGGCCTCGCTCCGGTCGGGGTGTGCTGTGAAGTGATGAACCCCGACGGCACGATGGCAGGCAGCGCCGACCTCGAAGTCGCGGCGCTGCGCTGGGGAATGCCCATGGTGGATTTGGCCGACTTGAAAGCGTGGCTCTGATGACCGCATTGACCCTCGAAGACGCCCAAAAGGGCCTCGCCTCGCAACCGTTCAGCGTTCTGCTCGGGGCCCGGGTGGCCTCGTTCGGTGACGGTGCCGCGACGCTGGAACTCGACATCCGCGAAGAGCTGTTGCAGCAGAACGGATATCTCCACGGCGGCGTCCTCGCCTACGCCGCGGACAACGCCATCACCTTCGCGGCCGGGACCACACTGGGCCCGGATGTCCTCACTGGCGGCTTCAGCATCAACTATCTGCGCCCGGCACAAGGAATCCGGCTCGTGGCGGAAGCGCGGGTCCTGCACAGCGGCCGACGGCAAGCCACGTGCCGCTGCGATCTCTCCGTGATCAGCCAGGACGGGACCACGACGCTCAGTGCCGCGGCACAAGGAAGCGTGCTGACCAGGAACGGCCCCACCTCCTGATACACGCGGGACGGCCCGGGCTCATCGAGGAGCACCGGGCCGTCCCGTACAGGAGCCGAAGTGTTACCAGCCGCGCTCGGACAGGCGGTGCGGCTCGGGCACGTCGTCGACGTTGATCCCGACCATGGCTTCACCGAGACCGCGCGAAACCTTCGCGATGACGTCCGGGTCGTCGTAGAACGTGGTGGCCTTGACGATCGCCTCGGCGCGCTGCGCCGGGTTGCCTGACTTGAAGATGCCGGAGCCGACGAACACGCCTTCGGCACCGAGCTGCATCATCATCGCGGCGTCGGCCGGGGTCGCGATACCGCCGGCGGTGAACAGCACGACGGGGAGCTTGCCCTTCTCCGCGACCTCTTTGACGAGGTCGTACGGAGCCTGAAGTTCCTTCGCCGCAACGTAAAGCTCGTCCTCGGGCAGTGAGGAAAGCCGGCGCAGCTCCGCACGGATCTTGCGCATGTGCGTGGTCGCGTTCGAGACGTCGCCGGTGCCGGCCTCGCCCTTGGAACGAATCATCGCCGCGCCCTCGTTGATACGACGCAGCGCTTCGCCGAGGTTGGTCGCACCACAGACGAAGGGCACGGTGAAGGCCCACTTGTCGATGTGGTTCTCGTAGTCGGCCGGGGTCAGCACCTCGGACTCGTCGATGTAGTCGACGCCGAGCGACTGCAGCAGCTGCGCCTCGACGAAGTGGCCGATGCGGGCCTTCGCCATGACGGGGATCGAAACGGCCTCGATGATGCCGTCGATCAGGTCCGGGTCGCTCATCCGGGCGACGCCGCCCTGGGCGCGGATGTCCGCGGGAACCCGCTCGAGCGCCATCACGGCGACGGCGCCGGCGTCCTCGGCGATCTTCGCCTGTTCGGCGGTGACCACGTCCATGATCACACCGCCCTTGAGCATCTCCGCCATCCCGCGCTTGACCCGGGCGGTGCCGGTGAGCGAGGTGGTGGCCGTGTTCGTGGAGTCGTCAGACACTGCTGGACCTTTCGGAAAGCGCACGAAGTGGGGGTGACACCTCCGAGCGTAGGCCGCTTTTGGACCTCTGAAGCAGGCCAGTTCGCGGCGATTTCAGCAGTCCACTAGGTGATCTGGCCCGCATTTGGTCCTCCGAAGGCGGTAGTCGCGCGTGCAAGGACCGCATCCAAAGGACTAAGACCTGGTCTCAAAACTCGGCGTGTCGCTAGGTGAACCAACGGCCCGCCCCTGGCTCCGCACCGCCCGTCTGTGGGCCCGGCCCGACGGACCGGAGGTCTGTCAGGGAGACTGGGGGCCAGTGCCCGCCCTCTCGACCTGGAGCCTTTTATGCCGCAAGGGACCGTCCGTTGGTTCGACGTCGAACGGGGTTTCGGCTTCCTCGCCCCCGAGGACGGCTCGCCGGACGTGTTCGTGCACGCCTCCGAGATCGTCGGGGACGACGGCGCGAAAGTGCTCCGCGAGGGTCAGGCCGTCGTGTTCGAGGTCGGCGAGAACGACCGCGGGCCCCAGGCGCTGCGCGTTCGCGTCACCGCCGATGTGGCCACCGGCAGCGCCGTGGGCCTGCTCGGCACCGTCAACTGGTACGAGCCGGGCAAGGGGTACGGCTTCGCGTCGCCGGACGGCGGCGGCGCCGACATCTTCGTGCACAGCTCCGCCATCGTGACCGGCGGCGTGGTCACCGAGGGGCAGCGGGTGGCCTTCCTGATCGTCGAAGGCGAGCGCGGCCCGCAGGCCGGGCACGTGATCCCGCTGGGAGCAGGGGCCGGCTCACCCGCTGCGGCCGGTATCGCGGACGGTGCCGACGGCACAGTGGCCTGGTACGACGAGGACAAGGGCTTCGGCTTCATCAACCCCGACTCCGGCGCCGGGGACGTCTTCGTTCACGCCCGGGCCCTGGCCGAGGGGCTGACGTGGCTCGCGGAGGGCGACCGCGTCGCCTACGAGGTGGCTAGTGGGGACAAGGGCCCGCAGGCCCGCGACGTGCACCTGGTCCGGGGCGCCGAGCCCCAGACGGCGCCGCAGCGATCGGCACCTGCCGCGGCCGCAGGGCCGGCGGCGCGGGACGTGCCCGTACGAGGCGGCGAGGGCGTCGTCGCGCGCTACGACGCCGACCGCGGCTTCGGCTTCATCACCCCGGACGCAGGCGGCGACGATCTCTTCGCCCACGCGTCCGTGATCATGGGGTCGGAGCCGCTGCAGAAGGGTGACCGGGTCCGGTACGCGGTGCGTCAGAGCGACCGGGGCCCGCAGGCCGACCGCATCGAACGCCTCTGAAGAGGCGGCCCCACCGATGGCTGATCACGTCCCGACGAGACTGCTCGTTCATCCCCGTCGATGATGCCGTCAGCAACGCGGCCTCCTCCAGGAGATCGATCTCCCTCGTGGCGACGGGGGCCTGTGCCGACCCGAGGACCTGCTCCGCGCTCCGAAGCTCACGAGTCACCCCCACGGTCACAGAGCTACCGATGTACCCAAACGAGTGAATGGATGCATTAGACCTGGTCGCAGAGCTCGATCTTTATGAGTCGGCGCACGTTGATCACGGTGCAGGCCAGCGTGAGTAGCGCCGGCGTGGTGCGTCCGGCCCGGTCGTAGCGCAGCCCGAGGCGCTTGAACCGCAGCAGCCAGGAGATGGTGCGTTCGACGACCCAGCGGACCCGGCCGAGGCGGACTTGCCCTCAATCCCGCGCCGGGCGATACGGACCTTGATACCGCGGCGGGTCAGGTAGCGGCGGTAGTCGTAGCCCTTGTCGACGTGCAGCTTGTCCGGTCGGCATCGTGGCCGGCCCGCCCGGCCGTGGTGGCCGCGCACGGTCGGGTTCGTGTCCAGCAGCGGCTCGAACAGCATGCTCGGTGTGCCCGGAACCGCATCCGAGCTGCTCGGGTAGGTCTCGCCGGCGGCAGCCGGTGTCGAGCACGAACAAGATCCCCTCCAGCGCGGCACGGTCATCGAGCCGGGGCCGCCCACCCGGACCGCGCGGCGCTGGCCGGGACGGGATCAGGGGTTCGATCAGCTCCCAGAGCCGGTCTTCGACCCGCCGCTGCTGCGTCGTCTTCGCCACGACTGCCCACGATCGACGACCAGGACCGGCAGGTTACGCAGTGACACACCCTTGAGTTTTGAGACCGTCTAGCGGGCCAGGCCTTGGGTGAAGGCGAAGAGGCCATCCGGGTCGTATTTCCGCGCCACCCGGCGGAGGCGCGGAAGGCTATCGCCGTAGTACGCCTTCGCCCACTCGGGCATCTCCGGGTCGATGTAGTTGACGTACCCGGCCTGCCCGTATTCGCGGCTGAGTTCGTCCCGGACCCGGCCGATCACCTGGCGCGCGTACGCCTCGCCGCCCTCCAGTCCCCGGATGATCTGGACACTGCCCAGCGCGGACCGATGCGGGAAGCACGACTCGTTCGACGGAACCCGCGCGATCGCGCCGCCGTATGCGTCCACGATCGAATACAGATGGGGATCGCTGCTCAGCAACGTCGCGAGCGCACCAGGGTCGCGCACCGGATGCGTCAGCATCCTCGAAGTGGCCACATAGTCCCCACGCTGCGCGACCGCGGCAGGGAAGGCGGCTTCTCTGGCGAAGGCGCGCATCGTGGCCAGGTGTCCCTGCTCAGTCACCTCGCGTTCGGTCGGCTCAGTGCCGACGCGGCGGATCAGCTCGTCCAGCAACGGGTTCACCTGCGCGGCGGAGCCCACGAAGCAGCCACCACAGTTCGCGGCCGTCGCACCGAGGCCCATCCCGGACCACAGTTCATCCGGCATCGCGGGCTGCCACTCCTGCCAAGCCGCGACCAGCGCGGGCACCACGGCGGGCGGGAAGACCAGGGTGAAGTTCGTCAGCGTCCTGGCCGCCGCCGTGCGGAAGGTGAACGACGTGACGATGCCGAAGTTGCCGCCACCCCCGCCGCGCAACGCCCACAGCAGGTCTGGCGCGGTCTCCTCCGACACCAGCCGCGCCGTCCCATCCGCGCCGACGAAACGGACAGATTCCACATTGTCGCAGGTCAGCCCATACTTGCGGGCCAAGACGCCGATCCCGCCGCCGAGGGTCAGCCCGGCGATACCGACCTGGGGACAACTGCCGGCGGGCAGCGCGCGGCCCGCCGCCGCCAAGGCCTCGTACACCTGGCCGAGCCGGGCACCCGCTCCGATCGCCGCCCGGCCGCCGGGCAGGATGTCGACCGCGTTCAGCCGGGACAGGTCGACGACCAGCCCTTTGTCCACAAGGGAATGGCCGGCGTAACTGTGCCCGCCTGAGCGGGCCGCGATCGGAATCCGCTGCCTGGCCGCGAAATCGACACAGTGCCGTACGTCGTCCTCGTTCGCGCAGACCGCGACACCGGCGGGCAGCCGATGGTCGTAGAGGCTGAAGAACCCGAGCCTCTTTTCGTCGTACCCCGGGTCGCCGGGCTGGAACAGCTCCCCCGTCAACCGGGCGCGCAAGCGTTCCCACGGACCACCGCCCGCGGGCAACGCCGCCATCACCGGGACCGCCCCCGCCAGCCACAACACGGTTCGCCTGTCGAGCTCCACCGCTCATCCCCACCGTCGGATCCGCCTCCGGGTGTCCGCCATCGAGCATAACGGCGCTTCGACATTCGGGGGTTCCCTCGCCGGTCGCCTTGCCGCGACGCCCGTCGCGGGTGTGTGATCGAGGACACACCTGTACGCGGCATCGTGTGGTGAGGAGACCGGCATGGCCGACAAACAGAGCAAGAACGGAGACTCCGGGGCCGCCGTCGCTGTGGACGACCCGGCGAAGGTCCGCAACGTCGTCCTGGTCGGCCCGTCGGGATCAGGGAAGACGACACTCGCCGAAGCGCTGCTCGCCGCGTCCGGCACGGTGACCCGGGCGGGCTCGGTCGTCGAGGGCACCACGGTGTGCGACCACGACCCCGCGGCGGTCCGGCAGCAGCGGTCGGTCGGCCTCTCGGTCGCGCCGGTGCTGCACCAGGGCTACAAGATCAACCTCATCGACACCCCCGGATACGCCGATTTCGTCGGCGAACTGCGCGCCGGTCTTCGCGCCGCCGACGCCGCGCTGTTCGTGGTCTGCGCAGCGGAAGGCGTCGACGCGGCCACGACCGCGGTCTGGGAGGAATGCGCCGCCGTCGGCATGCCGAGGGCGGTGGTCGTCTCCCGGCTCGACCATCACCGCGCCGACCCCGAAGGCGAGATCGCGGCCTGTCAGGAGGCCTTCGGGGCCGGAGTCCTCCCGCTGTACCTGCCCGCACGTGACGGGCTCGTCGGGCTCATCACGCGCCGCTACTTCGACTATTCGAACGGTTTCCCACCCCAGGTCGGCGAGCCGGACGAGGCCGATCTCGCTCGGATGACCGAGGCCCGCAACGAACTGATCGAAGGGGTCATCGCCGAGAGCGAGGACGAGTCCCTGATGGAGCGGTACCTCGCCGGTGAGGAGATCGCCGAGGACACGCTGATCGCCGACCTCGAAACCGCCGTCGCCCGCGGCTCCTTCCATCCGGTGATCCCCGTATGCGCGACGACCGGGGTGGGGCTCGCCGAAGTCCTCGACGGGATGGTGCGCGCCTTCCCCTCACCGCTGGAGCACGTCCCTCCGGAGGTCACCTCCCCCACCGGCGAACCACACGCAGGGCTCCGGGCCGATCCCGACGGCCCGCTGGCGGCCGAGGTCGTCCGGACCGCTGTCGACTCCTACGTCGGCAGGGTGTCCCTGGTGCGGGTGTTCTCCGGGACGCTTCGCCCCGAACGCCCGGTGCACGTCTCGGGGCACGGGCTCGCCGAACGGGGGCACGAGGATCACGACGCCGACGAGCGGGTCGCGCATCTGTACTCGCCGCTCGGGGCGAATCTGCGGGAAGTCCCGTACTGCGTCGCGGGCGACCTCTGCGCGCTCACCAAGGTCGGCTCTGCGGAAACGGGCGACACCGTTTCCTCACCGGACGACCCGCTGATCATGAAGCCGTGGGCGATGCCGGAACCGCTGCTGCCGGTCGCCGTGGTCGCGAAGACGCGCAGCGACGAGGACACCTTGGCGCGCAACCTTTCCCGGCTCGTCGCGGGCGATCCGACGCTCCGGCTGGACCGCAACGCCGAGACCAACCAGCTCGTGCTGTGGTGCATGGGCGAGGCCCACGCCGACGTCGTGCTGTCGCGGTTGCGCGCGGGAGGCGCCGACGTGGACACCGAGCCCGTCCGCATCAGCCTGCGGTCGACCTTCGCCGGTCCGGGCCGCGGGCACGGCCGGCATGTCAAGCAGTCCGGCGGGCACGGCCAGTTCGCCGTCTGCGACATCGAGGTCCAGCCACTGCCGAGGGGGTCGGGTTTCGAGTTCGTGGACAAGGTCGTCGGCGGTTCGGTGCCGCACCAGTTCATCCCGAGCGTCGAAAAAGGAGTCCGGGCCCAGGCTCAGCGAGGGATCGTCGACGGCCATCCGCTGATCGACATCCGCGTGACCCTCGTCGACGGCAAGGCGCATAGCGTCGACTCGTCGGACGCCGCCTTCCAGACGGCGGGCGCGCTGGCGCTGAAGGAGGCCGCCGCGGCGGGCAAGATCGCGCTGCTCGAACCGCTCGAAGAGGTGGCGGTGCGGCTCCCGGACGAGCATCTGGGCACCGTGCTGGGTGATCTCTCGTCCCGGCGTGGCCGCGTGCTCGGTACCGAATCGGGTGAAGGCGGCCGCACGGTCATCCGCGCCGAGGTCCCCGCTGCAGAGCTCCTGCGCTACGCCATCGACCTGCGGTCGCTGACCTCGGGCACGGCGACGTTCACCCGCAGGCACGCCCGGTTCGAGCCGATGCCGGAAGGAGCGGTGGCGAACTAAACGCCGGGTGGCGGAAAGTCGAAACCGCCCGGCCGCCCGTTCCGGTCCGCCAGCAGACCGGCCAGGGTGGCGACGGCGATCTCGGGCGGCGTGCGTGAGCCGATGTTCAGCCCGACCGGGCGATGGACCCTGGCGATCTCGGTGTCGGGAACGTCCAAGGCCTTGAGCGCGGCCACATGCGGGCCGGCGTGGCGCGGATTGCCGAGTACCCCGACCCACCTGGTCGGGCGGTCCAGCACGGCCTTGAGGACCTCGCCGAGTTCGGGCCGGTCGTGATCGGTGACGACGACGTCGGCGTCCGGGCCGAGATCCGGCACCGTCGTGAGGGCGTCCAAGCCGTCCTCGACGTCGGTCACCCGTGCACCGTCCGGCTCGAACAACACCACCTTGTAGCCGAGGTCCTTGCCGTAGCGCAGGAGGAACGACGCGACGGGCGTCGCGAACACCGCCACCAGCAGCCGCTCGCTCATGGAATCGTCCTCCTACAGATCGGGTTCGGCGATCTCGAAGTATTCCGGAAGCCGGGCGGTCCCCGCGAGGCCGAAGTACCGGACCTTCCGCCGCCGCCTCAGGTGCAAGGTGTCCCGGACGGCGTCGTTGTGCACGCGCCGCGCGATGACGACGCGGTGCTCGGCGTCGGTCAGCTCTTCGGCCAGCGGCGTCGGCAGAGCCGCCCGGTCGACGCGCGCCAGCCGCAGCGTCAGTTCGCTTTCCTCGGCTTCGCGATCCGGCCTCGGCGCCCGCTCGGCACGCTCGGCCAATGCGCGCAGCTCCTCGTCGCCCAGAATCGCGGCGGCCGCCCTGGCGACGACGGCTCGCCGCGCGAGGGCCGCGTCCAGCGCCGCCCAGCCCGCGTCCGTGCGGATGTGCAGCCGGTCCAGCCTGTTCGCCGTCGCGAGCAGGAAAAGCCCGCCCAGTACCACGATCGCGGCCACGAGACCGCCGATCCAGACCCAGGTCGTCATCGGCTGAACTCGCGTTCACCCGCGCCGACGCGCCGGGGATCGGCGGCGATCGCGGTCTCGTACACCCGGAGCACCTGCGTGGTGACCACGGACCAGTCGAACATCGCGACGCGCTCCCCGGCGGCCGCCGCCAGCGACACCCGCCGGGCCGGGTCCCCGAGCAGTTCGCGGAGACCGTCGGCCAGCGCGGCGGCGTCGCCGGTTTCGGTCAGCATCCCGGCCTTGCCGTCGTCGAGCACCCGGCGGAACGAGTCCAGCCCGCTCGCCAGCACCGGCGTGCCCGCCGCCATCGCCTCGGTGAGGATCATCCCGAAACTCTCGCCGCCCGTGTTCGGCGCGCAGTAGACGTCGACGCTCCGCAACGCCCGCGCCTTCGTCTCGTCGTCGACCTGGCCGAGCAGATCGATATGCGGTGCCAGCTCCGGCCCGGCCTCGCGGCGGAGCTGATCGGCGTCACCACGGCCGACGACCAGCAGCCGCAGTTCCTCGAACGCCGGCAACAGCATCCGCAACGCCTCCAGCAGCACTCCCATCCCCTTGCGGGGCTCGGTGTACCGCCCGACGAAGCCGACCGTGCCGCCCGCGCGCGGGTAGCCGTCCAGCGGGAGCGCGCGGGAGAAGAAGTCGACGTCGACGCCGTTGGGCACCTCCACCGCGTCGCCACCGGCGTGTTCGACCTGGACCCGGCGGGCCAGCGCCGAAACCGCGATCCGCGCGGTGATCTTCTCCAGCAGCGGGCGGAGCACCGGCTGGAACGCCGCCAGCGTGCGCGAACGCGTCGTCGCGGTGTGGAAGGTCGCCACGATCGGCCCGTCCGCGACCTTCAGCGCCAAGAGGGAAAGACTCGGCGCGGCCGGCTCGTGCAGGTGCAGGACGTCGAAGTCGCCGTCGCGGATCCACCGCCGGACCCGCGCGTAGGACACCGGGCCGAACTGCAACCGCGCGACTGAGCCGTTGTACGGGATGCCGAGCGCCTTCCCCGCGGGGACGACGAAATCCGGGACGTCGGAATCCTCGTCCGCCGGAGCGAGGACGGAGACCTGATGCCCGCGTGCCAGCAACGCCTTCGCGAGATCTATGACGTGTCCCTGCACGCCGCCCGGTACGTCGAACGAGTACGGGCAGACGATCCCGATCTTCATGATCCGCGCCTGCGCCATCGGCTCAGCTCGCTTCGCCGAGGGCGGCCTGTTCCCCGGCTTCGAAGTCGGAGAGCCAGAACTTCTGCATCATGTGCCAGTCCGCCGGATGCGCGGCGATGTCCCCGGCGAAGATGTCCGCCAGCGCCTGCGTGGCCGCCGGCACCTCGGACCGGTTCGTCACCCGGATCCGCGGATGCAGCCTGATCTGCCAGCCGTCCTCGGTGAACCAGCACCCCGCCGGGATCAGCGCGGCGCCGGTGGTGGCGGCCAGGCGGGCGGGCCCGCCCGGCATCCGGGTCTGCTCGCCGAAGAATTTCACCGGCACGCCGGAATTCGTCAGGTCCCTGTCCCCCACCAGGCAGATCGCCTTGTTCTCCCGCAGCCGTTTGAGCAGCACGCGCATCGCGGAGCTGTCGCCGGTCAGCGGGACGATCTCGAAACCGAGCGATTCCCGGTAGGACACGAACCGCTGGTACAGCGATTCGGGTTTCAGCCGCTCCGCGACCGTGGTGAAACCGCCGAGATAGTCCGCGAGCCAGACGCCGGCGGCGTCCCAGTTCCCGCTGTGCGGCAGCGCCATCACCGCGCCGTTGCCCTCGGCGAGGGCGGCGTCGAGGTTCTCCACGCCGGTGATCGACTGGGCGACCTTGCGGCTGACCTCCTTGTGGTCCATCGAGGGCAGCCGGAACATCTCGTGCCAGTAGCGGGCGTAGGAGCGCATCGCGCGGCGGGTCAGTTCGTCGAGCTCGACACCATCGGCCTGCGGTACGACCCTGGCGAGGTTGCGCCGCAATTGGCGGACGCCGCCTCCGTCTCGCCGGACGGCGAGGTCGGCGCCCAGCCCGAAGGTCACCGCGCCGGCGGACTCCGGCAACCAGCGCGCGAGCCGCCAGCCCGCCGCGTAGCCGAAGTCACTGAGCCGCTGGGAGAACCCGCTCATGCTCCGCCCTCCGCGGGGGGTGGCCCGGCCGCTTTGGCGGCCCTCGCCGCCTTGGCCACCGCGGCTGTCCGCTGCAGCAGGGTGATCACCGAAAGCACCGCGAGGAGCCAGAGCGAGATGTCCACGGTGTACGGAACGCCCAGGCCGTGCAGTCCGGTTCCCACAAGGGCGATGATCAGGCGTTCCGCCCGCTCGACGAGGCCGCCGTCGGCCTCCAGCCCGGAGGCCTCGGCGCGGGCCTTCACGTACGAGATGACCTGCGCGAGCACCAGGCAGATCAGCGCGGCGGCCGCGGCCGGGCGGTTGTCGTCGTGGACGAAGCACCACCACGCGATCGCGGCGAACAACGCGCCGTCGACCAGTCTGTCACAGGTCGCGTCGAGGACGGCCCCGAACGCCGTGCCGTACCCGCGGGCGCGGGCCATCGCGCCGTCGAGCAGGTCCAGCATCGCGAAGCCCCAGACGGTGAAGGTGCCCCACAGCAGCATGTCGTTGGGAAAGAACCCGAGCGCGCACAGCACCGCCCCGGCCGTGCCGATGACGGTCATCGCGTTCGGGGTCAGCCCGGCGCGCACGAGCACCTTCCCCATCGGGTCGGTGACGCGGGAAACGGAGGCGCGCGCGAAAATGTTGAGCATCGGTTCTTCAGGTGCACCTAAGCAGCAGGGTCGGGTGGCCGCCCGAAGCCTATCCACCCGCACCGACAGCAGTGACGCGCCCGCCCCTGGACCGGGTTCAGGTCAGTCCGCTTTGGCCAGTTCGGCCGAGCCCTCGAGGTCCGCGAGGGTCTCTTCCCGCATCGCCAGTTCCGCCTCGGCGGCGGCGCATTTCGGCGACAGCCGCCCCAGGACGGCGGCGCTGATCTCGCCGAGCGCCTTCACCTGTTGGGGGGTCAGCGGGTCGAAGAGGCTCTCGCGGACGGCCTCGACGTGCCCGGGCGCGGCCTCCTCCAGCGCCGCGAAACCCTCGGGGGTCAGCACCGCCCAGGAGCCGCGTTTGTCGGTGGGGCACGACTCACGGCGCACCCAGCCGTTCGCCTCGAGCCTCGCGACCGCGTGGGAGAGCCTGCTGCGCGACGCTTTGCGCGCGTCGGCCAGTTCGCTCATCCTCAGCCGCCTGTCCGGCGCTTCGGACAGGGCGACGAGCACTTCGTAGTACGTATGGGGCATGCCCGCCTCGTGCTGAAGCTGGCCCTCCAGGTGCGCTTGCAGCATTCGCGTGGCCGCGGAGAAGTCGCGCCAGACTTTTTGCTCCTCGTCGGAGAGCCATCGGGGTTCGGACATGCCGCCCATTCTACCCCTGGTTGAACGCTCAACCAAATTGCGCTACAGTCATGGTTGAGCGCTCAACCAGACGAGGGTTCACCAGGACCGCACTCAGACTTTTTGGAGATCGACTCTCATGACCACCACCGAGATCCCGGGCTACGTCGCAGGCAAGTGGACGATCGACACCGCCCACTCCGACATCGCCTACACCGTGAAGCACCTCGGCCTGGCGAAGTCCCGGGGCAACTTCACCGCCTTCACCGGTGAGGTCGTCACCGCCGACAACATTCTCGACTCGTCGGTCACCGTCGAGATCGACGCCTCGTCGGTCGCCAGCGGCGTCGACGGGCGCGACACGCACCTCAAGTCCGAGGACTTCTTCCACGTCGACGAGCACCCGGTCATCACCTTCCGCTCGACCGGTATCCGCGAGGACGGCGGCGACTACGTCATCGACGGTGAGCTCACCTGGCGCGGCAAGACCGTCCCGGTCTCGCTCGAGGCCGAGTTCAACGGCATCGGCACCAACCCGGCCAACGACAACGCCACCACCCTCGGCGTCTCGGCCACCGCGACCGTGAACCGCCGCGACTTCGGCATCGGCCCGGAGGGCAACGCCTTCCTGTCCGAGAAGGTCAAGATCGACATCGAGCTTCAGGCCGCTCTCAACGCCTGAGCCGGTCGCTCGAAGTACATGAAGGCCCCCTTCCTTGCGCCTGGCGCAAGGAAGGGGGCCTTCATGTACTTCCCGTCTGTCCGAGAATTACCAGGCGTCCGCCAGCAACTGCCGGGTCTCCCCCAGCAATTGCGGCAGCACCTTCGTATGCCCGATCACCGGCATGAAGTTCGCGTCGCCGCCCCACCTCGGCACCACGTGCTGATGCAGGTGCGCGGCGATCCCCGCGCCGGCGATCACGCCCTGGTTCATCCCGATGTTGAACCCGTGCGCCGACGAAACCTCCCGGATCACCCGCATCGCGTGCTGGGTGAACTCCGCCACCTCGACGGTCTCTTCCGCCGTCAGATCCGTGTAGTCCGCGACATGGCGGTACGGCACGGCCATCAGGTGACCGGGGTTGTACGGGTACAGGTTCAGCACCACGTACACGGTCTTCCCGCGCGCGATGATCAGCGCGTCCTCGTCGCTCTTGCCGGGAAGATGGCAGAACGGGCAGTCCTCGTCGGGCTTCTTCGACCCTTGCACGTAGGCGAGCCGGTGCGGGGTCCACAGGCGCTGCAACGCGTCCGGGACCCCCACACCGTCCTGTCCGACGACTTCAGGGCCATCGGGGCCCGTCACCGGAGTACCGCCTCCAAGCCCGCCACGGTCGGCGAAGCGTTCTCGCGGCGCTGGACCCAGCCGGCGATCGCCTCGACCGCGTCGGCCACCGGGACACCGTTGATCTGGCCGCCGTCGCGGAACCGGAACGACACCGCGCCCGCCTCGACGTCTTTCGCGCCCGCCAGGAGCATGAAGGGCACCTTCTGCGTGGTGTGAGTGCGGATCTTCTTCTGCATCCGGTCGTCGCTCGCGTCGACGTCGACCCGGATCCCCTTGGCCCGCAGCGCCTTCTCGACCCCGCGCAGGTGCTCGACCTGGTCCTCGGTGATCGGGATGCCGACCACCTGGACGGGCGAAAGCCACGCCGGGAACGCGCCCGCGTAGTGCTCGGTCAGCACGCCGAAGAACCGCTCGATCGAACCG
This sequence comes from Amycolatopsis lurida, assembly GCF_900105055.1. Classification (NCBI taxonomy): domain Bacteria; kingdom Bacillati; phylum Actinomycetota; class Actinomycetes; order Pseudonocardiales; family Pseudonocardiaceae; genus Amycolatopsis; species Amycolatopsis lurida. The sequence continues at coordinate 316,732 of NZ_FNTA01000002.1, read as the reverse complement.
AACAGCGCGCGGTGGATCATCACCGGGCGCTGACGGCTGCCGTCGCCCGCGGTGTACTCCAGCTCGAACTTCTCGGGCAGCATGAAGTCCAGCTGGATGGTCGACATCTGCCAGGTGCGGCCCAGCGCGTCCTTCGCCTGCACGGAGATCTTCGGCCCGTAGAACGCGGCGCCACCCGGATCCGGCACCAGTTCCAGCCCGGAGTCCACGGCGGCGGTGCGCAGCACCTCGGTCGCCTCGGCCCAGACCTCTTCGGAACCGATGTACTTCTCGTCGTTCCGAGTGGACAGTTCGAGGTAGAAGTCGTCGAGACCGTAGTCGCGCAACAGGTTCAGCACGAAGTCCAAAAGGGACTTCAGCTCACCGGGCACCTGCTCGAGGGTGCAGAAGATGTGCGCGTCGTCCTGCGTCATGCCGCGCACGCGGGTCAGGCCGTGGATCACGCCGGACTTCTCGTAGCGGTACACGGAGCCGAACTCGAACATCCGCAGCGGCAGTTCCCGGTAGGAACGCCCGCGCGAACGGAAGATCAGGTCGTGGAACGGGCAGTTCATCGGCTTGAGGTAGTAGTCCTGGCCGGGTTTGCGGACCGAACCGTCCTCGTTGTGCTCGGCGTCGAGGTGCATCGCCGGGTACATGCCGTCGCGGTACCAGTCGAGGTGACCGGAGGTCTCGAACAGCGCGCCCTTGGTGATGTGCGGCGAGTAGACGAAGTCGTACCCGGCCTCGACGTGCCGCTGGCGCGAGTAGTTCTCCATCTCCTGCCGGATGATCCCGCCCTTGGGGTGGAACACCGGAAGCCCCGAGCCGATCTCATCGGGGAAGGAGAACAGGTCCAGCTCGACCCCGAGCTTGCGGTGGTCACGCCGCTCGGCCTCGGCCAGGCGCTCCAGGTAGACGTCCTGCGCCTCGGCGGATTCCCAAGCGGTGCCGTAGATCCGCTGCAGCTGCGGGTTCTTGTCGTCACCGCGCCAGTACGCGGCGGCGACGCGGGTGAGCTTGAACGCCGGAATGAACTTGGTGGTCGGCACGTGCGGGCCACGGCAGAGGTCGCTCCACACACGTTCCTTGGTGCGCGGGTCGAGGTTGTCGTAGATGGTCAGCTCGCCGCCGCCGACCTCCATCACCTCGGAGGTGTCCACATCGGACTTGATGTCCACGAGCTCCAGCTTGAACGGCTCGTCGGCCAGTTCCTTCTTCGCCTCGTCGACCGAGTCGAAGACGCGGCGGGAGAACTGCTGCGCGCCCTTGACGATCTGCTTCATGCGCTTTTCGAGCGCCTGCAGGTCTTCCGGGGTGAACGGGGTGTCGACGGCGAAGTCGTAGTAGAAGCCGTCCTTGACCGGCGGCCCGATGCCGAGCTTGGCCTGCGGGAACTGCTGCTGCACGGCTTGGGCGAGCACGTGGGCGGCCGAGTGGCGGATGACGCTGCGTCCGTCTTCGGTGTTCGCCGCGACGGCTTCGACCTCGACCTCGGACTCCGGGGCCCAGGAAAGGTCGCGGAGGTTCCCCTCGGCGTCGCGCACGACGACGATCGTGTCCGACCCCTTGGTCGGCAGCCCTGCTTCGCGGACCGCGGTGCCCGCCGTAGTGCCGGCCGGTACCACCACGCGAGGGGCGGCTGCGGCTGCTACTGACGACGGCTGGGACACGATGGACTCCTCGCGATGCAAGCGGATGTTTCGTGTGATGTTAGTCGTCACCCGTCGCACGGCTCACGCGCATTACCCCTAACAGCACGAAGGCCTCCTTCCCATCGGAAGAAGGCCTTCGCGTACCGCGGAACGAGGTCAGACGGTCTCGACGACCTCGTCGAAGTCCAGCCGCGGCAGGCGGTCGAACCAGGGGTTGTCGCCCGGCTTGCCGACGTTGATCACGACGAGGGACTTCCACGGCTTGTCCGCGAAGAACTCCTTGTCGATGCCCTCGGCGTCGAAGCCGGTCATCGGGCCGGCGGCCAGCCCGGCGGCGCGGACACCGATGATGAAGTAGCCGACCTGCAGCAGGGCGTTGAGCTTGGCGGTCTCGACCCGGCCCGCCTCGTCGGCGAACAGGTCCTTGGCGCCCGGGAAGTGCGGGAACGTGCGCGGCAGGTGCTCGTGGAACTCGGTGTCGGCGGCTAGCACGACGGTCACGGGCGCGGCCTCGGTCTTGGCGCGGTTGCCCTCGGACATCAGCGGGGCGAGCCGCTTCTTGCCCTCTTCGGTGCGGATCACCAGCGCGCGCAGCGGCTGGTTGTTCATCGACGTCGGGGCCCATTTGACCAGCTCGTAGATCGCACGGATCTGCTCGTCGGTCACCGGCTCGTCGCTGAAGCTGTTCGCGGTACGGGCCTCGCGGAACAACAGGTCCTGAACGTCCTGCGGGAGGTTCAAGGCTTCGGTCGGCTCAACGCTGGTGGTCATGGGTGGATCTTCCTTCCGTACGCGTCCTGTACCCGTCCCAACCTAGTTGAGCGCTGAACTATTTCTCGCTCAACTATCTCTGGGTGTGGGTCCGGTCACAGGAAAGCGTCAGTAGGCGCCTCGTCCCTGCACCACGGCGCGGAAGGTCTTCCAGAGGATCACCAGGTCGAGGGCGAGCGACCAGTCCTCGACGTAACGCAGGTCGAGGCGGATGCTCTCGGCCCAGCTGAGGTCGCTGCGGCCGCTGACCTGCCACAGCCCGGTCAGCCCCGGCTTGACCAGGAGACGGCGGCGCGCGTCGGGGGCGTACTTCGCGGTCTCCTCGGGCAGCGGCGGCCGGGGGCCGACGAGCGACATCCGCCCGCTCACGACGTTGAACAGCTGCGGCAACTCGTCGAGGGAGTACCGGCGAAGGAGGCCGCCGACCCGAGTGATCCTCGGGTCCTTGCGCATCTTGAACAACGGGCCCGCGCCTTCGTTGTCCGCCTGGAGGTCCTGCTTGAGCTTGTCGGCGTTCGTGACCATCGTGCGGAACTTCAGCATCGTGAAGGCGTGACCGTCGCGGCCGACGCGACGCTGCCGGTAGATCACCGGGCCGCGGTCGTCGAGCTTGATCGCGACCGCGACCGCCAGCAGCAAGGGGGAAACGAGGGTGAGGAGCAGGGCGGAACCGAACCGGTCGAGCGCCTCCTTCACCAGACGGCGGCCGCCGGTGAACATCGGCGCGGTGACCCGAAGCAGGGGCATGCCGAGCACGCCGGAGACGTTCAACCTGGGACCGGCGACCTCCATCAGCATCGGCGCGACCACCATCTCGGCCGAAGTGCCTTCGAGGTCCCAGGCGAGCCGCTGCAGCCGTTTCGGATTCCAGTGCTGATCGGCGGTCACGGCGACCACCCGGTAGCCGCCGCGGCGGACGTGGCCCGCGAGATCGTCGAGCTTCCCGACGATCGGGACGCCTTCCACCTCACCGCTCCCCCGTTCCGCACCGGCACCGGAATACGTGCAGACGGCTTCCACGCGCCACCCGACATGCGGATCGGCCTTGGTACGCGCGATGAGGTCGGCGACCGTGTCGGGACTTCCCGCCGCGAGCACCGGCAGCAGGCATTCACCGAGCCGCCTGCGCCGGTGCAGCACCTGTCTCAGCGCGTACCGCTGCAGGAACATGAAGACGGAGATCATCGGGACGACGATGAACACCCACGGCTGCACGGCGAGCGCACCGAAGAGCAGACCGCCCAACGCGACAAGGACGGCGGTGGTCACCAGGCCACGCCCCAGCGTCCGGTACTCCTCCGCCCCCTCTCCCAGCACACGCGGGCTCCAGGCTCGGCAGACCGACAGTCCGAACAGGAAGGCCGCGGCGGTACCGAGCGCGTGCATGTCGTGCGGATCGGATCGATCGATCAAGAAGGCGCTCATCACGATGAGCGCGAAAGCGGTGAAAACGTCACTACCGATGACCCATGCGCGGTAGCGCGATTCCCAAGCCGCGTAAGGCGGCCGCGCCGAAGTCGTGCCGACCGCGGCGGCGCTGCCCGTACCCCGTTGCGGGGGAAGCGGGATCGACTGAAGGTCGATGTGCTGCGGCGTCCCGTTGACGGTGGACGACGGCCGCACCGACTCTTCCATCAGACCTCCCGGAGTGGGGATTCCCGAACGCCGGATCGACACGCTGAGTAAATGAGAGTGATTTCGAAGAGTGATCGATTCTCACGCATTCTCAGCGGCCGATGGGGCGACACACGCCAAGGTATCGGCCACTCTCCGGCCATCGTTACAAGGATTTCCAGCCACACCCTGGGCGAGCATCCGGCAAATGAATGCCGTGTTGATAACAACATGATGACGATGCGTAATAGACCGTATCCGCCGAACAACTACTCAAAGTAGTCATGAATTCCCTTGCTTCGCGGCCACTCGGAGCATCGCCTCCCCGATCGGCCGAACGGCCCCCAAAACTCCACAGTGGACGGTTCCCGCAAGTCGATCGACGGCCGGTCCACTGTGGATTTCACGCACTCGGAGGACGACCGCCGCCCTGGCGCGCTCACCGCAAGCCGACCTACCTTGTCAATCGGTCACCGGAGTGGCGTTTCGTCACATCACGTCAGCATCACGACGAGCGCCGCCACCGGAGACGGAGGGCGAGCCGGCCTCCCATGACCCGCATCACCTTTCCCGTGGTCTGAACCTTTCGGCGGTCGTTCCGTGCCGAGGATCACAAAGAAGTCTCGATCGTCGAGTCATACGACATTTTCGTGACGTGACGCGGGATGCCCGACGAGTGTCCACTCCGGCCGGAACGATGGGCTTCGTGGATCTTCGAACCGTGACGGCCCCACGACCCGCGGCCACACCGGGAAATTCGGCCGCGCCGCCGGTGCCGCCCGGCACGGCAGAAGTACCGCCCCCACATAACCCGCGTCCGACCTGGGGATCGAATGCCCCCGGACAGCTCACGGCGGACACGGCCCGAGAATGAATCAAGGCCCCGGACCATCGGTCCAGGGCCTTCATCCGGTGGGCGATACTGGGATCGAACCAGTGACCTCTTCGGTGTGAACGAAGCGCTCTCCCGCTGAGCTAATCGCCCGCTCGCGGTGTCCGGCAGACTCTACCCCACGACTTTAGGGGGCCTGCAAACGGGTGGTTCCACCCGACCACACTCCGCTCACCAGCAAATACGGAGCGAACAACCACGAGCTAGCCGGGGCTTTCCCGGCCGGGGGGCGCCCGCGACGCGTTTCGACATTCGTGCGACGGTGCTATCGCGTGACGACTAAACCGCGCAGTATGTACATGTGGACTGCCTGCAGGGCGCATGTAGGGCTGCGCGTCGCGCGGGTGATGATGGGGTGACGGAGGATGAACCCGGGGTCCGATGACCCCGTCCGGGTGATCTGCGGCAAAACCGCGTTCCGATCGGCCGGCCGATACGTCACATCATCGCCACTCGGTTCGACCGGGCCGGGAAGGAGACGAAGGGTAGGACGATGCGCAACGATCACGTGACGCTCCGCTCGACGGCGGTGTTCGACCTCCTGGCGCCGCGGACCCCCGCGGTTCCGGTCAAGGTGGAACTGCGATACGACACACGCGACCCCTACGCGGTCGTGGCCGCCTTCCGTACCGGCCGCGCCGGCTGGGTCGAGTGGGTCTACGCGCGCGACCTCCTCGCGGACGGCCTCCTGGCCGACGCGGGCGACGGCGACGTACGCATCCGCCCCTCCGTCGAAGACCCCGAGTCCGTCCTCATCGAACTGAACTCGCCGTCCGGGCACGCCATGTTCGAGGCGTCCGCTCAGGAGCTGGCCGACTTCCTCGACCGGACGTACGACGTCGTGCTCCCCGGCAACGAGCACCTCTGGGTCGACGTCGACGATGCCCTGACCCACCTGATCCCCAACGATCTGGCCTGATTACGGGCTTGCGAACAGCAAGTGGCACCCCCGGTTGCAGGGCCGTTTTCGGGATCGGATAGTGTTCACACACACCACGGCGACGGGGTGAGAGACAGAACCGCGAGGTTCTGACCTCCCATCCGAACCGAGGATGTGCGGATGTAGCGCAGCTGGTAGCGCATCACCTTGCCAAGGTGAGGGTCGCGGGTTCGAATCCCGTCATCCGCTCGGAAGGCCCTCTCGGGCCTGACACGGTGGAGTGGCCGAGAGGCGAGGCAACGGCCTGCAAAGCCGTGTACACGGGTTCGAATCCCGTCTCCACCTCGCGCGATTAGCTCAGCGGGAGAGCGCTTCCCTGACACGGAAGAGGTCACTGGTTCAATCCCAGTATCGCGCACCATCTGTTTTCGCAGGTCAGAAGCCCTGCTCCTCCTCGGAGGGGCGGGGCTTCAGTCGTTCAATGGGGGCAGCCTCGGGGCCGTCTCCAGCTGCACGTCACGGAAAGTGGTGTGCAGGTGCGGGAATCGCTCCCCTAGTTTCGCCCGCTCACTAGGGGTGAGCGCGACCAGCGAACCCGATCCACCGGGTCTCCAGCGCTTGCAGAATCTGACGGCGCATCAGCGGAGTCACATGGTCGTAGACCTCGCGATGCCTTTCATCTTTTGACCCAAACGTGCTCTGCGGGCGACTTCGGGGATACCGTTGTCGGCGAGCCAAGTGCTGTGACTGGGCCGCACCTCGTGGAAGGTGAAGGTCGGGCAGGATCGGCTGCACCACTTCCACCGACCGCGTGTGCTCCGCATCGCTGCCGTCCCAGACCGGGCGCCAGTACCGGTCACGGAAGTTCGACCGCCGCAACGGCGCACCTTCGGCACTGCAGAGCACGAACGGGAAGCTGTGGCTGTCCATCAGCTCCTCATAAAAGACCGCGATGCTCGGCGGCAGCTCAACGCTTCGGGTTCCCGCCCGGGTCTTGGTCCGGCCCTTCTTCGCCCGACCGCCCTGTCGCCGCGGTGTCACCGGGTGAGTCGGTCGCGGCCCGAGATCAGCGAGCCGCGTGGTGTCGACCCGGCGGCCACCCTTGAACAGACGTCCACCGATCTCCTTGAGCGGCTCACGGTTCTGGATCGCCCGCGCTTCGCTGTCGTACTCGTGCCGCTGCTGACCCCAGGCTTCAGCCGCCTTCTCGGTGTTGAAACCCGACCTGCTCCCCCACGTCCTATCAGGACGTTTAAACCGAGCACGCCAGCCCGGCGGATCACCGTCGGTTGGTTGAGCGTAGGCCACGACGGATACCTCCCTTCTCTGATGACGGTCCCGGCTTGTTCCGTGTACGGCAACATCCGCAGCAAATGGGACTCCCTCGGCTACCCCACCGCCGACGAACTCCTCCTACCCAAGGGACGCCGCAACTTCTTCCAGAACGGGCGGATCGACTGGAGCAACGAGAGCGGCAGCACCATCGATTACAAGACCGTCACCATGACACCCGGTTCGATCGAACTCAAGAACGCCAACGGTGGACGGTGCATCCAGGTCGCCGGCGTCGGCCAGGACGCACTACGCGACGGCGCAGGCACCGAGCTCTGGGACTGCGTTGCCGGCGCCAAACAGGTCTGGAAACTCACCCCGCTCGGCGACAACAAATACAACCTCAAGAACCAGAACTCCGGCAAATGCCTCGACCTTGCACCCAACTACAACAACGGAACCCCGATCACCCAATACACCTGCCACAGTGGCGTTAACCAGCACTGGGAATTCACCACCGTCGCCAACGGCACACTCGCCCTCCGCAGCGTCTACTCCGCCAAGATCGCCGAAGCTCTCGGTAACGGCACCGCCAACGCCACGCCTACAGCACAGTGGGCCGACCTCGGCAACCTAACCAACGCTGGGCCAGCATCCTGATCAACACCACCCCTTAACCCCACTAGGGTGTTGGCTCCACGACTGTGTAGCCAACACCCGCCTCCCGTGCCGATGCCGAACAGCAGCCCCAGCCACGTTCCCGGCTGGGGCTGATCAGGCACGTCACGATGCTGCTCCAGCCGGTACGGGTTCCGCGTGACGACCGTTGCTGTTCCTCTAGACTTCCGCGGTGATCGCATCATGGGGGCTCGATGGCGCGCTCGAAGTCGGGATCGCCGCGTTCTGCGCGGGCGAAGAACCGCCGAGCGACGATGTTTTCTGGGAACGGCTGACCGGCGCGGGAGTCGAGCCGTGGCTGGCCGAGCGGCTGCTGGTCTTCCTGCCGATGGCCTACGTCCGGCGGCTGCTGCCGGACGTCACGTATCCGGAAGCTGTGCGCGACTCCCGAGGGCAGGTTCTCCTTGCGCAGGAGCCGGTGTTCGTGGCGGCGTTCGATCGCGCGCAGTACGCGAGCCGTGCGGAATTCGAGCGGATCGCGTTCCGCAGCAGCACGTTCGCCGTGATCAACGAGGCGCTGAACTCCGGATCGCAGCTCGCGGACCTGGAACTCGCCGAACCTGTGCTGTTCAAGGACCTGGAACCGGCCGCCGAGGGCGACGGCGGTGTGCCTTCACCGCAAGCAATCTTCGAGGCTTTCCTCCGCGAGCACGGCATCCCACTGGGCGAGGACGCTCGTGTCGACACGAACCTCGTCGTGCACCCCGCTCCGGAAGGCGTGGTGATGGCTCAGATCGACTTCGCCGTGTCACATCCCGCGCTGGCCGAGCCGTGGCTCGTCGAGAGCTTCGCCGGGCACGGCCCCACGTGGCGCGAGGCGATCGGCCGCGCGGTGAACATGTTCAGCCGCGGCGCGTTGCATCCCCTCATCGAGGGGTTGCTGCTGCCCAGTGCCGCGGCCGATCAGGTCCAGCGCGAGCGGTACGAGCATCCGGCTGGGGCGTTCGAGCTGGTGCTGGGCGCGCAGATCACCATGTTCTCCGAGACCGTGCCGTCCGTCGAGCCGCTGCTCGACCGGGTGCTGGAAGCGTTGCGCGCGGAAGAGCTCAGCCGGAAGGTGCACGGGCTCCGGTTGTTCGTCGCGCACAACGACGGTGTGCTGCTGAACAGCGAAGTCCTCTTGGACAGCCGACCGTGGTCCGGCGGTGAGGCTGTGGTGGCAGCACACCCGGCGCTGCTCGCCGAAGGACGGGTCGCGACGCGGGTGTTCGGACTGCTTGTGCCCCTCGACTCCTAGTGCGCCGGACGGGTTGGTCGTGAGGATACCGGCGGGGCCGGGGCCTTGCTGGGCCACGCCACGTCCCTCCAGAGTACTAATGCTGAGTCCAGCAAATAGTAGAGGACGGCGTCGTGCAATGTGCGGCGTTTCCAGCTCGGTCAGTCTGTGTCGATGATTCCACAGCACTGTTTGATCCGTTGTGGGAACAATGGCCCTCCCAGGTCGGACGATACGACCTCTCGAACTGCGGCAGATGTCGCCGTTTCGCACAGTGGTTCTGGGAAGTGATCAGCTGCCAGTGCTGGTTCGAGTATTCCCGTGACGGCCTCTGGGATCGTCTGAAGGTGGTCGAACAGGCTCGGCACCGAACTCTGACGATGCACCACAGCGCCAAGACATCGAGCTCCACGGTATTCCCTTCCAGTGTCCTGATCGCCCGAAAGACGCTGTAGGTGTTGACGAAGAGCTTCATAGCTCGTGGGTTGTCGCCGAGCAGGGGCGCGAACTTCCGAAGCGCGTGCTCGGTCCGTGCCCGCATGCCCGGGTGGTACAACGCTCTGGCCGCGTCGCCGACCACTAACGATAGATCGACGGTCACAGGTGACGATCCTAGTGTCGGGAACCGGCTCTGTCCCCTCGATGGTCGTCGGGCAACAGCGGGCCCCGGTATTTCGGACGGAGCCGGTACAAGGCCCAGGGGGTCCCACGTCGTTCGCGACGTTGCCCCGAATCGACGACTGAGTACCCCACGGGATCCGGCTGCGCACGGAGGACACGGTTCGCGAATCGTGCTTCGCACGCTGCGAACAAGCCCGTCATCTTCACGTTCCAGACCGCTCGCGTCAGCGATCAACTCCTCGCCCCGGGCCACCTCGACGCCTCAGCCCACACGGCTGTGGCGTCGAGTTCTGATTGCCGGTCGGTGTCGAGCCGAAAGCCGATCAGTGCGCCGCTGCCGCCCGGAGGATCGCCGCGGCCGAGCGCTCGACGTCGGACTCGGTGGTCGACCAGTTGGAGACCGAGATTCGCAGGTAACGACTACCGCGCCAGGTGGTGCCGCCCAGCCAGCAGGTGCCGTCTCGTTGGACCGCGTCGATGATCGCGTCGGTGCGGTCATCGTCGCCGAACCCGACGAGCACCTGGTTCAGGACGACGTCGTTGGCGATCTCGGCACCACCTTCGGCGAGGATGGTGGCGAACAGCCGCGCAAGCCTGCAGCATCGGTCGACGAGGTCTGCCACACCGTCGCGCCCCAACTCCCGCAAGGCCGCCCACACCGCGAACACACGTGCGCGACGCGATGCCTCGAGCGTGAGGTCGCCCATTCGGGAGAGCTCGGCAGAGCCGGCAAGGTAGGGAGCGCGGTAGGCGATGGTCTCGGCGTGCAGCGCCGGGTGAGCACAGAACGCGAACCCGGAGTCGTAGGGGACGTTCAGCCACTTATGTCCGTCGCACGCCCAGGAGTCGGCCAGCTCCAGGCCGTCGACCAGCGCCGCTGTCGCGGGGTTGGCGCCGGCCCAGAGTCCGAAGGCACCGTCGATGTGGACCCAGGCACCGTGACCCTTCGCGAGTGTGCAGGCGGCGCGCAGGTCGTCGCAGGCACCGGTGTTCACGTTCCCCGCCTGCAGGCAGACGATCGTGGGGCCACCCTCGCCCGCGGCCAGCACCCTGGCCAGATCTTCGACGTCGATCGCGCCCTGCGGACCTGCGGCCACCACCTCGATAGCCCGGGTTCCGATACCCAGCAACCTCAGCGAGCGGTCGATGGTCGCGTGCCGCTCGGCGCTTGCGACAACCCGGAGCGCGGGCGCCCCAGCCAGACCGTCCCGTTCGACATCCCACCCGGCTTGAGCGAGGACGTGGTGACGAGCCACCGCCAGCCCGACCGTGTTGGCCGCCTGGCCCCCGGTGACGAATCCAGTCGACGCGGTGGCCGGAATGCCCAGGAGATCCCTGAGCCACCTGCCGGCGACGTCCTCCGCGGCGGCCGCTGCCGGTGACAGAGCGGGATTGAAGCTGTTCTGGTCCCATCCCGCTGCCAGGAAGTCCGCCGCGACCGCGGACCTCAAGGCCCCGCCGATGACCAACCCGAAGAACCGCGGACCCGCCGTGGCCACGAGCCCTTCCTCGGCGATGCGGGCGAGTTCCTCGATGACGGCTTCCGGAGGGCTGGGCTCCCGGGGAAGTTCTTCGCCGAAGGCCTGCCGTAAGACCGCGAGGTCGACAAGCTGCGCGACAGGCCGGTCACCAAGACCGGCCACATACTCGGCAGCCAGCTCCGCGGCCCGCGTGAAGAGAGAGTGCTCCTCGTGCATGAACGTCCTTCCCACACTGCAACGGCCACCTCGTTGTCAGGCTCTCACAGACCTGAATGGCGCGGTGGATGGGAACCAGCAGGCCGGAGCAGCCGATGAAGGACCGGCTGACCTCGAGGTCACCGCGATCACGCGATCTGGCCACAATCCGCCGACGCTGAGCTCATCCGCGTCTTTCGACCGGGTGATACATCATCCGCGTGTCCCCCCATCTGGGGGCACCGAATTGGGAGACCGGGTCAGCCACGTCCTACTCTCCTGGGCTACTACGCGCCACTGGGAACGAGGTGCGACAAGCGAAACGGAGAGACGATGGCCAGCAGTACGGCCATACCGACACCGATATATGACAAGTTGCTGAGCGAGTTGACATCCGAAGCTGACCTCGAGTCACCGGCGTCCACCGACACCGAGACAGACACCCGGCGCCCCGGAGCACCGTCCTCGTAGTCGGCCGCTCAATAGCGGTCTTCCGGACGCCTTGAGCACCGGGGGTCCACGCTGTGCGCGAAACGAGGGCGGAGCGTCGCTACCGAAGTCGTGGATTTCGGCGGACAGAATTACCTCAGCGTCGCCGTCGCACACGGTTCAGTTGCGTGGGGCGGAGCATGAAGAACCTTGAACCACAGTGTCCGGTGATCATCTGGCGTACACGGGCGACCAGCGCGTATACGCCGGGCAGTACAGCCCGAACACCACGAGCATCCTCAATCGACAGACATGCCCCACGGATCCAGTCGACCGGCCTCTGGAAGAGGCAGAACCTGGACGTGGCTGTCACTGTCGAGCACCGGACCGCACCCCACGTCGTCCCTCCCCCAAGACCCTGTCGACAACCTCCTTCCGCGCGGAGAGCGTGTGGTCGACGCTCGTTCGAGTTCGTCTCCGGCGAGACTGCCGAGTGCGGTGCCCTCCCTAGGCACAGGCAGCGGAAATACCGGGACTACCTGCTCTCCTGGCAGACCGAGCGACTGCCGTCCGGTGACGAGCACGATGGCGCCGGCTGTGTCCGCTCGACGACGCGCCGGGCGTGAACGCGCGTCGGATGTCGATCGGGCTGAAGCCGCTCACCGAGGCAGTCCTCGCCGCGGCATATCCTGACTATGACGCCGTCGACGCCGCGCGGCCTGCCCTGCTCAAGACCACCCCGCTGCGGCGCAGAGGGTTGAACCTGAGCTGGCCCAGACCGGGCCGAGAACGAGTTTTCAGTGGGTGCGGGCTACTCCGGCCAGACCGCGCGATCGCGCTGCATCCTTGACCGGGTTCGGGGCATCGGGGCGCCATTGGGGCAGCCACACCAGACCGGGCTCGACCAGCTCCAGGTCCCCGAAGAACTCGCCGATCTGTTCCCGCGAGCGCATGATCGCCGTGTGGTTGGTCCGGCGCCCGTACTCCTGCGCCACCTTCTTGCCCGCGTTCTGTGTCTCGACGTCCTCGGGCGCGACGTGGATATGGGAGACCGCCAGGAAGCTGCCCGGGGGAAGCATCGTGCGGTGGAAGCCGAGCGCGGCGTGCGGGTTCTGTTCGTCGGGCATGAAATGCAGTAAGGCGACGAGCAGCAGCCCGATCGGCTGGGTCCGGTCGATCAGGCCGGTGTCGAGCACGCGGTCCCACAGCTGGCGCCGGTCGAAGAAGTCGGCGTCCAGCGCGGCGTGCCGGTTCGGGTCCGCGGTCTCCTCGAGCAGGATCTGCGCGTGTGCCTGGGCGATCGGCTCGTTGTCGATGTAGACCACCCGGCATTCACCTGGTGCCACCTCGTCGGCGACCTCGTGCACGTTGCCCTGCGTCGGCAGGCCGGAGCCGATGTCCACGAACTGCCGGATCCCCTGCGCGACCATGAACCGCACCGCGCGGCCCAGGAACGCCCGGTTCGCGCGGGCGAAGTCCCGGATCTCCGGCAACACCGCGAGCTGCTGCTCCGCGAAAGCCTGATCGACGGCATAGTTGTGCGTCCCGCCGAGCAGATAGTCATACACCCGCCCCACCGAGACCTTGTCCACCGACGCGGCCACCCGTGCGGCGTGATCCATGCTCATCGTGTCCCCCAAGAGCCTTCTCGCGGAAGATGCATACACTACCCGGTCAGGCGCAGGGCCCGATGTCCGAATCGTCGCTGTGACGACGGGTCACGTGCGCGTGGGGCCGCCCGCGCCGACCTAGCTCAGTTCGGCCGCGAACTCCGCTGCCACCTGATGGGCCGACTCCGACCCGCAAAGTCTCGCAGCGGTATCTGGTTCGCGGTCGAAACGCACGATACGAATGCCGCGTCTGGTCCGCGGTAGAACTCGCCAGCGATTGCTCGGAGGGTTCGGTCAACGCCAAGGTTTCGTCCAGGCACGACCAGCAGACCGAAGTGTGATCACGCCGAGCGGCCGGTGTCCACACCAGACACCCAGCGTCCTACGTGACGGCCGCAGCCCTTGATGGGAGTCAAGTCCCCCATCAAGGTCTGCTGACCGACGCGCTGCGCTACTTCTTCTTGTGAAACGCCTCAACGACCTCGGACGGGATCCGACCACGATCCGACACCGAGAACCCGTTCTTGCGGCCCCAGGCACGGATGGCTTGGTTCTGCTCACGATCGGCCGACGTCGGGGCCTTGGACACCGGCGACAAAGCAGCTACAGCCGCAGCAGCCGGGGCCACCCTGCGTTTACGTCCCTTGCCCGGCGACCGTGTTCGACGTACTGATCCAGGACGTCCCGAAGGCTCTCCGCGTTGTCCGCGGACAAATCGATCTGATACGTCACGCCATCGAGGCCGAACTCGACTGTCTCGTCCGCTTATCGAAGGACGGAAAGTACGGTCGAAGCAACGCTGGGAACCCGACACTTCGCGAAACAATATCGCCAGCAACACCCTCGGACCGGCGTCTCTGTGCGTTCAGCACAGCAGCTAACGAATTGCCGAGGCCAGGGAAGCTGCTCGACCCGACCATGCCCACCACGTGGGTGAGGCGGTACCCGAACACCTGGTTACACACTGGATGGACCTGGTAGTAGCCCTCACCTGCCCAATCGATGGCGCGATAAGCGTGACGCCATCCGTCCCCGCCATAGAGGCGGATCACCACCCTCGCTCGCTCCCCGACGCCCGTCATCGCATCCCCTTTCGTCGTGCCCCCGCAGGAAGGACACCCCGCCCCGACGGTGTGCCTCTAGGCTAAGCAGCGACTCACGGTGGGTTCACGCACACTCACGGTCCCGAATGGCGGAAGCGACGATGACGACGGGCACGACCAACGGCAGCAACCCGGATGCCGAAGTGAACGTGTTCGCCATCGAGCTCGAACGCTGGCGCGACGTCCGCGGGTTCTCCCGCGCCGCGCTGGCCAAGGCCATGGGCTACGACCGGTCCTACGTCTCCAAGGTGCTCTCCGGCACGGAACGGCCGTCGGAAGCCTTCGCCAGGCACGCCGAGGCCGCACTCCGCGCCGGCGGCGCCCTGCTCGCCGCCTTCCGCGCCTACGAGGCTCACCGCCCCGTCCGGACCCACCCCGCGGTGCCACCCATCACCGACGCCACGGCAGGGACCGGGAGCCTGGTGGTCGACCACGACGACGAGACCTTGCGCTACGAGAACGGCGTCTACCGCCTCACTCAACGCCGCCACCTGGTCAACCACGGCACCGAGCCGATCACCCGCTACCTGATCCGCATCTCCGTCGACCGCTACCCCGGCGACCCGGAACGCTCCAACCAGCTCTACTCCGAAAACCCGCTGACTTGGGACGAGATCGACCTGCACGCCTGGCACGGCCGCGGCCGCGCGAACCCGATGGACTGGACCGCCCACCACGACCGGGACGCCTTCAAAGAAGTGTGGCTGCTCTTCTCCGGCACGCACGGACACTTTCCCCTGTATCCCGGGGAATCCTGCTGGATCGAGTACGAGTACACCGTCAGTGAAGAACACTGGGGCAACTGGTTCCAACGCGCCGTGCGGCTGCCCACCCGCACCCTGTCGGTGTGCCTGGACTTCCCCGCCGGACTCGCCGCCTCAGTCTGGGGCCTGCACACCTCGATGACCGCACAGGCGATGCCCTTCGCCACGGCGATCGGCCGCGACGACACCGGCGACCGGCACATCTTCCCCTGGTCCTGCGAAGACCCACCACTGCACGCCCGCTACCGGCTCGAATGGGATTTCCGCGGCCGCGCCGCACAAACCGACGGCCCGGCTCCGAGACCGAGCGAAGTCATGGCATCGCTCGGCATCGTCCAGGACAGCGACCCCGCGCTACGCCGCGTCGCCCGCAGCTTCGACCTCCCATCTGAGGCCGAGGACGCCCGCCGCGTGGTGACCGCACTGAACTCCGCCCGCGAACGAGTCGCCCAAGCCCACACCTTCGGCAAAGGCATGGGCATCGCAGCCCCGCAGATCGGCATTGACCGTGCCGCCGCCATCGTCCGCACCCCGGACGGCGAAGCGATCACCCTGTTCAACCCCACCATCATCGAAAGCGGCGGCGACACCGACGAACAATACGAGGGCTGCCTGTCCTTCTTCGACGTCCGCGGCCAAGTCCCGCGCTCGCACGTGATCCATGTCGAGCACACCACCATCGACGGACAGACGAAGATCACCGTGTTCGAGCGCGGTGTCGCGCGGCTGGCCGCCCACGAAATCGACCACCTCCACGGCACCCTCTACACCGACCACATGCGAAACGGAATCGCACCAATCCCCGTCGAGCAATACCGCGGCACCGGCATCACCTGGAAGTACTGACCCGCCGCTACCCGAAACGAGGCCCCCATGGCCGGCGCCGTCCCACCTGGCGAACCACACGCGCGACCGAGGGCCACGCTGCCCAGCCCTCGCGACCGGACAGTCCCCACCGCTGTCGCGGCGCTCGTGACGAGTGTCGTCCGCCCCCGCACCGAGGAGGTCCCGATATGACCCGCAAGCGACCGGCGCCGGACCGCGACGCGATCTGGCGGGTCATCGCCACCCAGCGGACCAGCCTGGCAGACCTGCTCGACGACCTGTCCGACGACCAGTGGCGCCGGCCGTCGCTGTGCGACGGCTGGACCGTTCGCGACGTCGCCGCGCACTTGACGTTGCAGCAGCTCGGCCTCCGCGACCTGATCGCGACGATGGCCCACTGGCGCGGCAGCATGGACCGGACCATTCAGGACGCGGCCCGCCGGCGCGCCGCGGAACTGCCGCCCGCCCGGATCACCGCCGAGATCCGCGCGACGGCCGGCTCGCGGCGGCACACCCTCGGCGTCACCTACCTGGAAACGCTCGCCGACATCCTCATCCACGCCCAGGACATCGCCATCCCCCTGGGCCTCCGCCACGAGATGCCGCCGGACGCGGCGGCCGTCGCCGCAGACCGGGTGCTGTCCATGCGCTGGCCGCCTCCCCTTCCGGCGGCGCGCAAGGTGGCCGGGTTCCGGCTGACCGCCACCGACATCTCCTGGTCCACCGGCGCGGGTCCGGAGGTCCACG